>NZ_CAUVXP010000092.1:0-24538 GCF_963555955.1 Protofrankia sp. Cas3 | reverse complement strand
GGGTTGGCATGGTGGCCACGGCAGCCGGTGACGACGAGCTGCGGCGGTTCGTCACCGGGCTTGCCGTCGAAGCCGTGTTCTGCGACCACGATGTCGACGACAGGTATGTCGATGAGCAGATGTCACGTATACAGGAGTTGCATGTGACCCGTCGTATCACGGAGGTGAAGTCGCGTGTGCAGCGGCTCAACCCCGTGACCGACGCCGAGACGTTCAAGCGCGCATATGGTGAGCTGATCGCCTTGGAACAGCACAAGCGCCAGCTCCGGGAACGGGGCCTGGGTGCCGCGTAACCTGGGTCGATCCCGAGAAGGAAGTGACGAGATTCCGCCCATGAGCAGTCCAGCCGTCCTACCGCGCGAGGCCCAGGTGGACGAGGTCAAGGACCTCATCACCAGGGGCAAGGAGATCGGTTTCCTCACCACCGAGGACGTCACGGTCGCACTGCAGGCGGCCGAGCTGCCACCGGAGCAGACCGACGCCGTCCTGCAGGTCCTCAACGACGAGGGCATCGAGATTCTCGAGGCGGGCGGGGAGGACGCCGACGAGGCCGACCTGCTCGCCCGGCGTCGCCGTGAGGAGGAGGAGCTGGCGCTCAAAGCGCCGACCTCCGATCCGGTCCGCATGTATCTCAAGGAGATCGGCAAGGTTCCGCTGCTGACCGCGGAGGAGGAGGTCGACCTCGCCAAGCGGATCGAGGCCGGCCTGTTCGCCTCCGAGAAGCTCGCGGCGGCAACCCGCAAGACCTCTCCGCAGATGCGCCGTGACCTCGAGGCGATTGAGCGTGATGGGCAGGTTGCCAAGCGTAAGTTGGTCGAGGCGAACCTGCGGCTTGTGGTGTCGATCGCCAAGCGCTACGTGGGCCGCGGCATGCTGTTCCTGGATCTCATCCAGGAGGGCAACCTCGGTCTGATCCGCGCTGTGGAGAAGTTCGACTACACCAAGGGCTACAAGTTCTCCACCTACGCCACCTGGTGGATCCGCCAGGCGATCACCCGTGCCATCGCCGACCAGGCACGCACCATCCGCATTCCGGTGCACATGGTCGAGACGATCAACAAGTTGATCCGCATCCAGCGGCAGCTCCTGCAGGACCTCGGTCGCGAACCGAGCCCGGAGGAGATCGCCAAGGAGATGGATCTCACGCCCGACAAGGTGCGCGAGATCCTCAAGGTCTCCCAGGAGCCGGTGTCGCTGGAGACCCCGATCGGTGAGGAGGAAGACTCTCACCTCGGTGACTTCATCGAGGACTGCGACGCGGTCGTGCCGGTGGACGCGGCCAGCTTCATCCTGCTGCAGGAGCAGCTCGACTCGGTTCTGCACACCCTCTCCGACCGGGAGAAGAAAGTCATCCAGCTGCGGTTCGGGTTGACCGACGGCCACCCGCGCACGCTGGAGGAGGTCGGCCGGGAGTTCGGGGTCACCCGCGAGCGCATCCGGCAGATCGAGTCGAAGACACTGTCGAAGCTGCGCCATCCGTCCCGGTCGCAGAAGCTGCGCGACTACCTGGAGTAGTAGCTGGGGTTCGCGGTCGACACGGATCACGAGTCCGCGGGGTTCTGCTGCGCGATGACCGCTGCCCGCGGACGGGCGGGTACACCGACCGCGACCACTCCGGCTGGAAGGCTACGGACCACGGCTGCGCCGGCCCCGACCGTCGTACCGATTCCGACGGTCAGTCCCTGGATCACCGTCGCGCCGGTGCCGATCGTCACGTCATCCTCGAGCGTGACCGTGCCACTGACATGCGCGCCCGGAGACAGGGTGACGTAGTTTCCGAGCTGGCAGTCGTGCGCGACGGTTGCTCCGATGTTCAGATGGACGTGCCGGCCGGTCCGCACGTTCGTGGTGATGCTTGCCAGCGCGCAGACCACACTGCCTGGGCCTAGAAGCACGTCCCGCCCGATGACGGCCCGAGGGTGCACCAGCGTGGCCGCCCGGCGTCCCCAGTTGGTTGCCATCGAGTCGACGGCTCGGCGTACGGCGGGCGCGCCGACGCCGACGACATAGGCCGCATCGATCTCGGCGAGGAGCCGCACCGGGCCCAGATGGCGCACCCCGCGTCGGCGCAGCCTGTCCGGGTCGGGTTCGTTGTCGTCAAGTACCCCGAGCAGCTCGTAGGTCGGGCAGACCGCGTTGACGGCTTCGACGACATCGATCAGTTCCCGGCCGTGGCCGCCGGCCCCGACCACGACCAGCGTCGTTGGACCGTGGCCCACACCCGCCTCCTTCGCCGATTGGTAGTCGTACGAGCGCGCTCAGTAGTGTTACTGTGCGTGCATTATGAGCGTCACCCATTCCTCCGACGGCCCCTCCTACGCGCCAGCAGCGAACGTACCGGGTCGTGTCCTCGTATCGGAACCGACACCCGCACCCGCACCCACGGCCCAGCCAACACCGACGGCGACGGCGACCCGCTGTGACCGCTGTGACCGATATGAGCGTCGCAGTCGGCGGGCGAAACGGGCGGTGGACGCCGCCGGGGCGGTCGTCGGCCTTGTCGGGTGCGCGCCCCTACTGCTGGCCGCAGCCGTGGCAATTCGCCTTGAAGACGGCGGTCCGGTGTTCTTCCGCCAGGAGCGGATCGGGGAGAACGGCCGTCCGTTCACAATGTTGAAGTTCCGGACAATGGTCGTGGATGCGGAAAGTCGAGGCCTCGGTCTTGTCACACACCGCGAAGACGACCGCATCACCAGAGTGGGTCGCCTGCTGCGCGCGACCAGCATCGACGAGCTGCCTCAGCTGATCAATGTGGTGCGAAATGATATGAGTCTGGTCGGGCCGCGTCCAACGGTACGCAGCCAGGTGGACCGGTACACGCCTTTTCAGCGGCGGCGCCTCGACGTACCGGCAGGCCTCACCGGATGGGCACAGATCAACGGCCGAAACGGGATTCCGTGGGCACGCCGCATCGACCTTGATGTCTGGTATGTGGACAACCGGGGCACCTGGCTGGACTTTCAGATCATCGCGCGCACATTGGTCACCCTTGTCCGGGGAGACGGCACGTACGGAGCCGGCGGCCTGAACCCGGACCTTGAATCCGACACCGCTACGACAAGTATTCCCGCACAGCGAACCGATGCTGCCACCGCGGATACCCCGCTGAATCGTCACTGACGCGAGTCTTCCCTGACGTGAATCGTCACTGCAGCCTGCGAACAGGTATGTAACCTCGACCGAAATCACGGGAGCTTTCATGCGGAGCATCACCACGGCCCAGCTCGCCGTCGACGGGGGAATGCCCGTCCGCCGGGCAGCTTTCCCCGGCTGGCCGCGGTTCGCCGAACAGGAGATCGCCGTGGTCGGGGAGGTGCTGCGGAGCGGGTTGGTCAACTACTGGACTGGATCGCACGGGCGGGCCTTCGAACGTGAGTACGCCGCCGCGGTCGGCGTCGCCCACGGCGTAGCCGTCGCGAACGGCACGCTCGCGCTCGAGCTTGCCCTACGCGCCGTCGGTGTCGGCGCGGGCGACGAGGTGCTGGTGCCAAGCCGGACGTTCGTGGCGTCGGCAACCTGCGTGATCGCCGTCGGCGCTCGGCCCGTCTTCGTCGATGTCGACCGAGATTCCGGCAACCTCACCACCGCGACGGTGCGTCCGGCGATCGGGCCGCGGACCCGTGCCGTGATCGCCGTGCACCTGGGAGGCTGGCCGGTTGACATGGATCCGCTCCTGAGTGTGGCGCGTACGCACGGTCTTGCTGTGGTCGAGGACTGCGCCCAGGCACACGGCGCCGTCTACGACGGAAGGCCGGTCGGCGGCCTTGGCGACGTCGCAGCCTGGTCCTTCTGTCAGGACAAGATCCTTACTACCGCCGGCGAGGGTGGGATGGTCACCACCGACAACCCGGCGATCTGGCGGGCCGTCTGGGCGTACAAGGACCATGGTAAGGACCCCGAGATCCTCGCGACCCCGCACCACGGATCCGGTTTTCGTTGGGTCCACACGTCCTTCGGCAGCAATGCCAGGATGCATGAGCTTGCCGCGGCTGTGGGCCGAGTCGTCCTACCTGACCTGCCCAGCTGGATCGAACGTCGGCGGGAGAATGCGGCGGCACTGGCGAAGCGGCTTTCGGAACTGCCGTCGCTGCGGGTACCCACACCCGACGGGGAAACCCTCGAAGCATCTTTTTACCGCATGTACGCCTATCTCGACCCGCAGCGGTTGCGGGCCGGTTGGAGCCGTGACCGGATTGTCGAGGCTGTCCGCGCAGAAGGTGTTCCGTGCGCGGTCGGGAGCTGCGGTGAGGTCTATCTGGAGCGGGCGTTCGGGCTGGACCTCCGCCCGCCGGCCCGGCTACCCGTGGCCCGCGAACTCGGTGAGACCTCGCTGGCGTTTCTCGTCCATCCGACCATCGACCTGAGCGATATGGCCGACGTCGCTGACGCCGTCGAGAAGGTACTCACCGTCGCCACAGCATGAATAGCCACCGGGGACGCCCGCTGCCACGCCGGCGGGTAACCCGGGGAAGCGAGATCGACCGCCGCAGCACCGCCGACGGAACGCGCAGCGACGGTCCGAACAGCCTCATTCGATCATCGGTGTCAAAGTCAACCGCAACTGGCGCCGTCGAATCCCAACTCACCCCTTGCGATTGCCTATCGGTAGTAGATCAACTGCTTATAGTAGTGTTACTAACCGTGCATCATGAGTCTCACCTGCATCGCCGTCACTGCAGCACCGATCCTCGTCTCCGCGGCGACGCCTGCGGGTACTGCCCACGTATTGGAAGCCGAGTCGGCACCTCCAGAACGTGCCGCGCTGCCCCCTAGCGAGGTCGTAGAGATCAAGCTGCGCATCGGCGGCGCCGCGGGTTGAAACGCGCGGCTGACATCTCAGAAGCTGCTGTCCGGCCCAGCGCTTCCGGCAGGTGGCCGCCCAGCCAACGGAACATCGTCTCAGGAAAGTTGGTGACTAGAAATGGATCAAGCGGACAACATTCGCGAACTGTATATCGGCCTACTTAAGCAGACGGTGACCTTCGACCTCTGGGATGCAGCGGACGGCAACCTGTGGAATCCGCGTCGCACATCCTATCGAATAGTTGAACGGATTTTGGACCGATGGCATCTAAAAATATTTCAGATACCGCCTTCCGATTGGCGTGAAAACGGCCGCGGCTGGCCGCGGTTCGCGCATACGATGATCGGTGCGAAAAGGATCGAAAACCTGGACGTGTGTATGCGCACGGTCCTCCGGGAGAAAGTGCCGGGCGACTTTATTGAGACCGGCGTATGGCGCGGTGGCGCATGTATCTTCATGCGTGGTCTGCTTCGCGCATACGGCGTGTCGGACCGCACCGTCTGGGTCGCGGACTCGTTCCAGGGGCTGCCACCGCCTGAGGCGGACAAATATCCGGCTGATGCGGGCGACCAGCTCCACACGATGTCCGAACTCGCCGTATCCCTTGAGGAAGTACAGGAGAACTTCCGACGCTACGGATTGCTTGATGACCAGGTCCGGTTCTTGCGGGGCTGGTTCAAGGACACTCTTCCGTCGGCACCCATCGAGAAGTTGGCGATAATTCGCCTGGACGGTGACATGTACTCCAGCACCATGGACGGATTGCAGTCCCTCTATCCACGGCTGTCTATGGGTGGGTTTGTCATCGTGGACGATTATGGTGCGATGGAGAGCTGCCGCCGGGCGGTCGAGGATTTCCGGGACGCTCGCGGAATCGACGCGCCTCTGATGAAGATCGATCGAGACGGGGTGTATTGGCGGAACGGCGTACCTGTCCCTGCCTGACCTAACGCCGATAGCTCGTCGCCGTCCCGGCCGCACGATGATCGGTCGTTCGTCGACTTCGAACCTGTCGATGATCTGCTCGGGGGACGGGGCGGCGTCGGCTCATCCGGGGCTGTCTGCGGGTCCCCCGGGCTTCCGGAGCTCGTGGGGCCGAATTGTGCCCGCCAGGTTCGGGATGGCACCCCGGCGCTGGTCGCGTATGTCGGGGTACGCACCGCGGTGGGTCGATCCCCTACGCTCGGACTTCATCGCCTCGTGAAATCTTCGGCGTACCACGGGTACCCACCGTAATTGTACCGCCAATAAACAAAGGGAGAAATCGGTGGGTGCGCTGAAGGCGAGGGATTGGTTGTGTGGCCCGGGGAACCTCGTACCGCACACGGATCGTCCGACACATGACGAGTGGAAACTCGCGCTTGCATCCATCCGGATGACCGGGCCGATACCTTTCGCGCCTTTCGATGATTCTGGCGACGGCGGGGCCTGCGACCCCAGCAGCGGCGCTTCCTTCGGAAGCGACGAAAACATCGGTACCGGTGGAGATCGTCTACCGGGCACGACCCCCCCGACCGCCGCGGAAGCGGAGCGACTGTGACCTTGACATCCACGCAGCGACGGGACGGGGACCGGGATACACGCGCGCGCTCGCAGCCCGGTGTCGGTCGCTATCGAAAAATTCTGCGAACTAGCGTCTGGAGGGTACTTTTCGGTATAAGCTCTGTCGTGTTGTTGGGGAAAGTATTCGGATTTCTTCGCGACGTCGTCATGGCAGATCGTTTTGGAACCACATTGCCGGTTGCCTCCTTCTTTCTCGTTGTGGGACTACAGGCGACGATTGTGATCGTCGCGGCGGATGCTTTTATGATCGCCACGACGACCGCCGTCTGTCATCACCGAGCAGTGGCATCACGCTACGTGTTGAACGGCCTCCTGTTCGCGGTCGTCGTAGCTGCCGGTCAGTATTTTTTCGCCAGGCCCTTGGGTCATGTCCTGGTGGGCTCCGCCCACAGCGACTGGGCCGAACTCGCCACCGCACTCCGCTGGACCGCGCCCGGATCCGGTGCACTGATTTTCCTCGGTGCCGTCGGTGGCGTGCTCAATGCGACTGAGCGTCTGATGAGGGCTGCCTGGCTCGCTGTTCTCTGGTCCGTGCTCGCGTTTGTCTTCCTGGCCACCTTCTCGAGTCCCCGGGTGGCAATCTATCTGGGCTGGTCCACAGCCCTGGTAATCGCCTGCGTGGTGGGCGTCCTGCTCATTCGATCCGATCTCCGATACACGCCGGACAGCGCTCCGACCGGACAGTGGAAACCTCTCGTTCTGATTGCTGTGGCAGGGCTTCTGAACCAGGCTTCATTTATTATCGAGCGGCGCGCGGGAGCGGGGATCGGTCAGAGCACGATAGCAGGAATAGGGTATGCGTACAAACTGATCACGGTGCCACACGGCATCATTCTCGGCGGGATCTCCGTGTGGGCATTGCCGAAATTTATCAGATGGGAACGGGGATTTGAAACCGATGCGTCGGCACGATTGAAGGTCATAATTACTGCGATCATGTCCGCGCTGGCCCTTGTCGGGATTCTTCTGGCAGCGGCTGCACCGGTTCTGGTATCGATCGCGCTCGCCCATGGTGCATTCGGAGAAGGCGAGGCAGGAATTGTCGTCTCCGCTGCACGCGGCTATGCGATCGGCCTGCCGGCGATGGCAGGATACGTAGTCGCAGTTCGGGCGGCTCAGGCAAGGAGGCGGTACGGCCTGGTGATAATGGGAAGTCTGAGCGGCATGCTGGCCAACGCAATCCTTATCCATCCACTCGCCGCTTCACTGGGAGTGTTCGGCGTAACCCTTGCTACATCATTCGGTAACTGGGTTGTCTGCCTGGTTCTGATCATCTACCTCTTCCTTCCGGTGGGCCGGAAGAACAGGCCAGCACACCGGAAGGCCACCTTTCTTAAACCCGCCTTTGGGTTGCCAAATAAGCGGCCTGCTCGCCGGGCAGCGACAACGGCCAGAGCCGATCTTTCTTGACTGACACGTGCGAATCCCGGGATGGTCGTCCTACTCTCAGGAGAAATTACATGATCGTAGAGGCGTGTATCGTGACGTACGGGAGCGCGACGGTCGTAGGCAGTGCGGTTGATAGCTTGCGGCATCTGCCGGTGGGATCCCGCGTCGCGGTACATGATAACTGTCCTAGTGACGGAAGCCTGGCCGCCGCGAGGCGGAGCGCGGATCTCGCCGGTCTCGATCTGCGGGCGGAGGAATGCAAGGACAATTGTGGTTTCGCCGCGGCCTGCAATTCCCTCGCCCGTTCCTCCACAGCCGATCTACTTCTGTTCCTGAACCCGGACGCACGGTTGCTGAATTGGCCGCATGAGCTGACAGCGACCGACGACACAATTTACGGGCCGACACTTCTCGGACGCTTCGGCGAGTTGCAGCGTAATTACGGAGACGGGCGCAGAACGCTTCCGCGGGAGGTTGCGGAACGGTGGCTGCGGATCAAGCCACGGCCGCCAGTCAGCGTTGGATACGTGGGGGGCGCGGTTCTTCTGATTCCCAGGATGATGTTCTTGCGCCTCGGCGGTTTCGACCCCAGATTCTTCATGTATTACGAAGACATCGATCTCTGCTGGCGCGCGAACTCTCATGGCTATTCAGTACGGCTGCGGCCCGACTGGCTGGCCCAGCACGCCGAGGCGCACGCGGCTAAACGGGATCCCACGGTCGCACTGGTGCGGAGCTACGAATCCGGACGATGGTACTACGCAAAGAGCGGACAGTCGGTTCGTGCCTACGATGCGCTGTGCCTCATGGACGGTGTTGCGCGTACAGCACTCGGGACTTTCGGCCTGTACGTACGCTACGGACCGCAGCATTATCAGGAGCTTGTTCGCCACGTTTACGGGAGAATCGGTAAGCCGCTACAGCGACCGGTGGGGTGAATTCGTCGATGAAAGCGGTCGGGCTGTTCGTGAAATCGGTCGGCATGGCGTGTTTCATATATGTTCTCCTGAGGCCGGTCTCGAACAATAGTATTCTTGTTTCCGTGTTGGCTGCCATGGGTATTGTTGCGGCCGCAGCATGTCTGCTGGAACGGCGTCGCATCCATCCGGTCCTGCATCCGATCCTGTACCTGCAGGCTATTTTCGGCGCTTTTGGATGTTTTATAGGAGCAATAAACAATGCGCCAGGTCTCACTTTTGGATACCTGGTCTACTTTGTAGCGCCGGTAGTTTTCTGGACGTTTGTCCGTGTGCACGACGTGCGGCTTCTACGGCTGACATTTTTGAGTCTCGCAATTGGCACCACGATACTCTCAACCGTCATAGTTTGCTATGTCGGGGGCCAGAAAGGGGTTATTCCACAGTTTGTTCCGGAATGGGTGATTAGTGGCTCGGACGCTCGGGTCGGATTCAATGACGGCGGGATCGAGATCCGCTTTCTTGGATTGTCCACGTTGGCGGCTGCGGCGCCGATATGGCTGGCCTCGCTTTTTCTGGCCCCGAATCCGATCATGCCGCCTATCTGGCTCCGAATTTATGCTGCGACAACGTCTCTGGTCGCGACGCTTGTCGGTGGTCGCCAGGCCATCATCATCAATGTGGCACTGACCCCGGTAATGCTCTGGGCGTGCAGCCGGCTATTGGGAAGATCCGGCAGTCGAGGTCGGTACCGTCCGGTGTACGCTCTCGTTTCTGCCATGGCCATCATTGTGGTTGCTTACCTGGGAGTTAATCACGGCCTATTCAGGTCGGCCGCTTTTACTTCGGCTTTCCGGGATGCGCGAAATATAGTGGTCGGGGAATCCGGGGATACGGCGGCGTCGTCCACAGTCACCATCAGGATCGAGGAACAGCGGCAACTGCTTGATGCGTGGGCCTCGTCGCCTGTCACCGGTCAAGGTTTCGGTGCGGTGATCAAGGGTTACTCGAGAAATGACGCCCGTCCGTGGAACTTCGAGTTGCAGTACCTGATGCTGCTGTTTCAGACGGGCCTCGTTGGTGCGCTTCTGTTGGCTGGCATTGCCGGGTCTGCTGTGGCCGCGATGCGTCGCGCCGTCCGCGTCGCGACCGGACCGGAGATGGTTGACATGGCCGTCATCGCCACAGTCGGTGCGGTTTCGATGCTCCTGGCGAACATCTCGAACCCGTACCTTCAGGCGCCGGGGCATATGTGGGCAGTCTATCTGCCTCTTGCCGTCGCCAATATCATGCTGCTCTCCGGCGACGGCTCGGGTGACGTGGCGCATCACGACCTCCCCACCGTCCGGCTCGCGACAGTTAAATAATCTTACGGTTCTCGTGGCCGTCAGCGGGAGGCAATCTGAACCGACGGTTCAGCAGGAACCTCCCGGTCGACAGACTGCCTGTTCGTATACCACTGCACGGTTGCGGCAAGAGCGGATTCCAGACCGTACAGCGTCGCCGCAGGGAAGAGTGTTCGCAGGATCTTGGTATCCGCCTGCGAGTCACGGACGTCGCCCGGCCGCGATGCGACGTGCTCGACGTCCAGGCGACGTCCGATTATCCGTTCAAGAAGACTGATCACCGTTAGCAGGCTTGTACGGGTCCCGAATGCCAGGTTCACCGGGCCGTTGTGAACAATCCGTCGTAGCGCGGCATCGGCCAGAATCTCGGTCACTGACCGCACATAGGTGAAGTCCCGCGTCTGCTGGCCGTCGCCGTGAACCTGTATTTTATGCCCGTTTACGGCGGCCTCGACGAACCGTGGGATCACCGCCGCGTACGCGTGTCCGGCCGACTGCATGGGCCCGAAGACATTAAAGAAGCGAACCGCGAGAACCGGTAGGTCGAAACAGGTCGCATATGAAAGGGCGTAACTTTCGGCTGCCAGCTTGCTGACCGCGTACGGACTCAATGGGCGAGGCAGCATGTCCTCTCTTTTTGGCAGTCTGCGGTTGCCGCCATACACTGACGACGACGACGCGACAACCACGTGCGCCCCGGCCCGTCGTGCGGCTTCGAGAATTTTAAGTGTACCCGATACGTTCACCTCATTGGAGGCGAGTGGATCGGCCAGGGATCGTGGCACCGACGGACGGGCGGCGAGATGGATGATCGAATCGGCTCGTGTGACCGCTTTGTCCACCGCGACGCGGTCCAGGATGCTGGCGTCATGGATTTCTACGGGGAGCCCTTCGAGATTTTCGAAGGTACCGGTGCTGAAGTCGTCGATCACGACAATCTCGGGCACCTTCAGGGCGAGAAGCGTTTGACAGAGATTCGCGCCTATGAAGCCGGCGCCGCCGGTCACGACAATCCTCATTACGTCACCTCGATTAGTTTTTGAGCTGCGTTCAGGTATCGTACGAACTGATCTGGAACCCGGTTGCGGATGGTCGCGCTCGTGCCGAAAGACGGCCCCTTCTTGAAGCTAGAATCAGAAAGAGGCGTTGGGCGACGGCGGATGCCGACGGGAGCGGGTCACTACCCGATACGGCACGGCCGCCTCAGCGGTTTCCGTTCATGTTTTTCTCGCGAAATTTCTCTAGTGCACGCCTCATCGTCGGTCCGGCCCTCCGCTTGTTGTTCCGTTCTTTGAGTAGCTGCCGGAAGAGCCGATCGTTCGTATCCCATATTACTTGCCGGTCAAAGTCACGCCGGACCCGCTCCTGACCGTTCCGTCCCATCCGGTGGGCAAGTTCGGGGTCTGCGAGCAATCGGCCCAGCGCGTCAGCGAGGGCGGTGGCGTCCCTTGGCGCGACGACGTATCCGGTGAGACCGTTTACGACCGAATCGACCGCACCGGTGGCGCTCGTAGTGACAGCCGGGCGACCCGCGGCAGCTGCTTCGAGGGGAACACCCGGAAAGCCCTCGCGATAGGTGGGCAGTGCGAGGACGTCCATCACGTGATATGTCGGTGCCGTGTCAGCCAACCATCCTGCCTGGATCACGCCCGGCGCGGTGAGCATTGAAGCCGTACCGGCCGGCAGGGGATCATCCGGATCCGGCTCGCCGACAAGCAGGAGGAACAGGCTGGGAAATCTTTGCTGGAGGATTCGGTGCGCCGCGAGCAGCTCCACGACTCCCTTGTCGCCCGTGAGTCGGCCCACGAAGCCGATTACTTTGGCATCCTCGGGGATCCTAAATTTCTCGCGAAGCAGCTTGGCGGCACGCAGGAGCTCCTCGGTGGGGGCAAACCGGCTGCTGTCCACTCCGTTGGATGTACCGTTACCCAGGAGGACACCCTTGCCCCGGGGCAACAGACGTAGCCGCTCCGCTTCCCGCAGCAGGCTCGGGCTTACACAGAGGACCCGGTGCGCGCTGAGGCACGCCACCCGCTCTGCACCCCACAGGAGTGCCCGCTTCGGCCCGGTAGCGGTTTCCAGTCGTAGGCCGTGCAGCACGTAGACGCGACATGGTACGCCTGCGGCCACGGCGGCGAGCCCGCCGAGCAACCCGGCCTTGGGCGTCCCGACCTTTGTGATCGTAGGCTTTTCTTTTCGCAGGACGCGGATAAGTTCGCGTAGCGTTCGCAGATCGGTTAGGGGCGTAATCTGGCGTTCCATGTGTACGGGAACGACACTGACACCCTCGCGTTGGGCGGTCGTCCATAGATCTGGGCCCGGCGATGAGACCAAGGTGACGGAATAGCCACGATTCCGCATGTTCGCGAGTTGGCCACGGAGCAGTATTCGGGCGCTCATGGGAACGGTCACGATGAACATCAGCCTGATGGCGGTGTCCGTTTGCGACGTCTGTGTCCCGGAGCTCCCAGCGTGTGGAACTTCTGTGACAGTCATGCTACTTACGGTAGTGGCTGCCTTGCAAAAGGTGGGTATCTGGCATCGGGTGTCTTCTCAAATTTCCTCAGATCGGATGCGGAAAACGGTCATGACCGGACGAAGAGCTGAAGATCACAGTGGTCACGTTCAGTTTGGGTCGAGCCCAACCGCGCTGCGCCATCTCGATGCCCATGTGTCGAACGAGTAGTGCCGTTGGACGGCGCCGCGGGAGCGTTCCCCGATGGCGGAGCGCTCGGAGACACTCATGGCGAGAAGGGTGAGAATCGCGTCGAACCAGTCATCCGCTCTGGTGATTGCTGTTCCACCCAGCCGATCGAGTGCCAGTTGGTTCGCGCCGACCGGGGATCCGGCGGTCGGTACTCCCGACGCTCCGTATTGAAGGATCTTATACGCGCATTTTCCGCGTTCGTACGGCCCGTTATCGAGCGGGGCGATGGCGACGTCCATATCGACAAGAAGTCGGCCGACCGCGGCCTTCGTCCAGGGTATCCGCTCGACCATGAGATCGAGGGAGCCAAGGGAAGCGGCGCCAGCGCTGACGATTCGAAGCCGGGCTCCGGTCCGGCGATGGAGCTCGAGAAGCGGATCTGCGACGAGGCGGAGGTAGCGTTCGGTGCTCGGGCTGCCGACCCAGCCGAGTACGGGCGGGTCGGAAAGTATGTAACTGTGCTTGCGTATATAGGCCGCCGGGTCTACGCAACTTGGAATCATGACCACATCGCGATTGAATCCGGATGCCCAGTCCGCGAGAATATCATTGCCGGCCACCACCCGGTCCGCAGCCAGCACCGCGGCAATGCATTTCGTCGGCTTCGGAACTATACGCCGTATCCAGGTGTCGCCGAAGTCCCACTGAAGGGCGTCGTCGAAATCGTAGACTCCGAAGTCTGCCGCTGACAACAGCTGCCGCTCAAGTCGACCGCGGCTGAAAGGGCTCGCCTCGCGGTGCAGCAACAGCCGATCCGTTCGCAGCCGGCACAACTTACGTGTGGTCCGTTCTGCGCTGGCAACCGCTAGCGCTTGACGGGCCAGCGCGCGGGGGTCTGCATTCTCCCGGCCGAGATAATCGTGTACCTCGGCATCCAGCCGGAGCCATTGCAGCCAATCAAGAATCCGCACCCGGGAGCTGCCCCCACCTGGCCCATAGGGGGTCACGACTCGCAACTGTGGTCGATTTGCCTGAATCAACATCAAGGAGGCGCCTCCGTTCGATTAAGACGATCATGCGCGACCTGAAACCTGCCCGGGGCGCCAACTGGCGACCGCATTGTTCCGAAAAGAACAAGGATGGCGGCGATCCACCTCGGCCATGGACGCCCGGCAGGCGGGACGTACACGGGCTTCTCCTCGGCGACGGCTTCCGGAGGTGCAGTACCTTCCCGGGCGGAGTACGGTCATCAACGATTGCTGTCGATGAATCGTAGCGTAGCCATATGAGTACGGTCTGTATTTTGTTGCATGGCGTGGCGACTGCACGGCAGTGATCCACCCGTAGGTCGCTATCCGGTGTTGATCACACCCGGGGTCGGCGGCCGTGGAGATCCTGCCCATGCAACGACCACGGTGTTGGCTTTTAAACGGACCACGTTGTGGCTTCCGGTGGTTGTATTCGACGCGGACCGAGCTCATACGCGGGAACTGCCTGGTAGCAGGGTTCGAAGCTGATCGACTGCGACTGAAGTGCCGCATATAGGGGAAGAGCAAGCCGTTACCCTCGGACGGGTCACTCTGAACAATCAGGACGTTCGAAATCCGGGGGAATCGATGCTTGACAACGGCACAGAACGCGCTGGTAGTGAGCTCATCGCGAGATTATCAGCTCAATGATTGCGATGTTCATGTCGGCGAACAGGGCGCGGCACCGGAAGTTTCACTCGGCTGCGTCGGCGGAGGGCTCGTCACTCCTGTCGGGCTGTGCCGACCGGATCCACCGGGCCGTTCGGCCAACCGGTGCAGGTGCCGGTGCCGGTGTTGGGCACGGTGCACCGGTGACCTCGGTGCCCATCGGAGCGATCATGGCTGGATTGCCGATCTTGATCATGTTGCGCCGCGAAGTTGCCGTATGGGTCGTTGACCTGCTGTGGCTGTCGATCATTTTTGTGATCGCTCGGACAGTACTGCGGACCCGCGCGCGTCGGGCGGAACAGACCGACGGTGAGTTCACGCGGATCGACGAACTGACCGGGCTGACCGATCGGCGTGGGTTTCTGGAGGAGGCCGCACGCCTGCTCACCGACGTCCCGAAGCCACCAGCGGTAGGTGCCGGGAGCGGCGGCCTGTCGCCTGGCGGTCGGGTGTCCGGGCCAACCACGGCGCTGATGCTGATCGACGTCGACCGTTTTGGCGAGATCAACGGTGGCCTCGGTCATGAGTACGGCGATCGTCTGCTGGTCGCTGTGAGCCGGCGGATCAGTGCGGTCCGACGGCCCGGTGACCTGCTCGCACGGATCAGTGGCGACGAGTTTGCCGTGCTGCTTCGTGGGATCGACGGCGAACAGGCACGGACGGTGGTCGACCATGTGGCGGTCCGTGTCCGGGATGCGCTGGGAATGCCGTTCGTACTGGCCGGTATGCGGGCACCACTTGAAGTGAAGGTAGGTATCGCCATAGCTCCCGATCACGGTACCGATGTCAGCGAGCTACTGGGCAATGCCGCCTTGGCCCTACGCGAGGCGAAGAAGTCACACATTGGTCACCGTGTGTACGACACGGGCTTGGTCCGGCCCAGCCCGGCCCGGCTGCGGCTGCGGACCGAGCTGCGCGCGGGACTGCGAGGTGGGCAGATCGAACTGCGGTACCAGCCCAAAGCCGATCTGCGTACCGGCTGCGTCACCGGCATGGAGGCGCTGGTGCGGTGGCGACATCCCGTCGACGGCGTCCGCTCGCCCGATCTCTTTCTCCCCGACATGGAGGCCATGGGCCTGATGCCGGCGCTGACCGCGCTCGTCCTTCGGACCGCGTTGGACGAGTGCGCACGTTGGCGCGCCGGCGGCGCAGCGCTGTCAGTATCGGTGAACGTTCCGGCATCCGTGATCGTCGATTCCGGCTTCGCGTTCGAGGTGCGTGACGCCCTGGGTAAGGCGGGTGTGCCGCCTGCTGCGCTGTGTGTGGAGATCACCGAGGATTCCCTGATCGCGCGGCGTGAACATGCTCAGCGCACGCTCGCCCGGCTGCGGACGCTCGGCGTCCGGGTCAGCCTCGACGACTATGGCAGCGGCTACTGTTCATTGGCCTACCTGCGCGACCTACCGGCCGATGAGCTCAAGCTCGACCGGGCCTTCCTGCGAGAGGTCGAACGGGACTCGACCGCTGCGGAGATCGTCCGTTCGACCATCGCCCTGGCGCACACGCTCGGACTGCGGATGGTCGCTGAGGGCGTCGAGACAACCGGCCTATGGGCGCTACTGGCGGCCTGGGGATGCGACGAGGTACAGGGCTACTTCGTCTCCCGGCCGATGCATGGCGACCAGGTTCTCCCCTGGTTACGCCAGTGGGCCAGCCGCACCGGGTTGTCCCCGGCCATGATTACCATGGGTGTTGGTGTGCCGGCGGGGGTCAGGTGTTCATCTGTACGGCGCGGGTCAGCAGTGTCAGCGGCTGCGCCAGCGCGGCGCTGATCTGCTCGGCGCAGGATCGGAACGCCTCGATCGATGCTCCGATCGGATCGGCGATGTCATCGTCGGAGGGACGCTCGGGCCGGCGCAGACCCCGGTGGTCCGCCGCGTGGGCGACAAGTGCGTCTCTCCATGTTCGGACACCGTCTGCCCGGATCACCTCCGCTGGGCAGGGGTTCGCCTGGCCGGTGTGTGCCGGGATGCCGGCGGAGGCAATGCCGGCGGTCAGCCGGGCGAACTCTCGGAGCGTGAAGGTACGGCGCACCGCCTTCGGCGCCATTGCCACCACGAAGCTGCGGTGTTCGCGCCCGGCGCACAGCACCAGGCAAGCGTCGCTCACCATCGTGCCGTCAAGGCGGCGCGCGGCGAAGCCGGCCGGGTCGATGCCTCGTTCTGCCAGGACTGCGGCGGCATGCCGGTGCATCGGCATGCCGTTACGGGCGTGTGTTCCGGCGCTGCTGACGGTCACCGAATGCACCTCGGTGCCAAGGTTTGCCCGCAATGCCGCGACGGCGAGATACTCGGTCATCGGTGATCGGCACAGGTTGCCCGTACAGACCACCAGCACCTGCCAGGGCGGCGTGGACGAGATCGGTTGGTTGATCGTCGCCGAAAGTGCCACGTCGTCCGCCCCTCCTCGGGTCCGGGCTTGGATGTTTTTTAGTATCAATAATATTACTCAATGTAGTTGATGTGTCGCTTGCTAATGCGGTTGCTTGTTGCTGGGGCGCGACACCTGCCACGACATCCCTCCAGGGGGCGTTAGGTCTGTCACGATCTGTATATGAGTCGTTGCGGAAAGTTGGTGGTGGTGGGTCAGGGCTATGTGGGCCTGCCGCTGGCGATGCGGGCGGTCGAGGTTGGCTGGTCCGTGGTCGGGATCGAGATCGACGAAGGCCGGGTCAAGCGCCTGGGAATCGGCGAGTCGTACGTGGAGGACGTCCCGGACTCGACGGTGGCCGCCGCTCTGGAGAGCGGCCGGTACTACGCATCGTCGAACTATGAGGACGCCGCCGGGTTCGACGTGGCTGTGGTGACGGTACCGACGCCGTTGCGTGAAGGTATCCCGGATCTGTCCTACATCGAAAGCGCCGGGCGCAGCCTCGGTGCGCGCCTCGCGCCCGGGGCGACCGTGGTGCTGGAGTCCACGACCTACCCGGGAACCACCGACGAACTGTTCGGGCCGATCCTGGAAGAGTTCTCCGGGCTGGTCGCCGGGGGCTCCTTCTTCCTCGGGTACTCGCCCGAGCGGATCGACCCGGGCAACCCGACCTGGAACCTGGTCAACACTCCGAAGGTGGTCTCGGGGATCGACGTGGCGTCGCTGCGGGCCGTTCGGGAGTTCTACGACACCCTGGTCGAGCGGACAGTGCCGGTGGCCTGCGTGCGCACCGCGGAACTGACCAAGCTGCTGGAGAACACCTTCCGGCACGTCAACATCGCACTGGTGAACGAACTGGCGATGTTCGCCCATGAGCTGGGCGTCGACGTCTGGGAGGCCATTGAGGCGGCGGCGACGAAACCGTTCGGCTTCCTGCGGTTCAGCCCCGGCCCCGGGGTCGGCGGGCACTGTCTGCCCATCGACCCGTCCTACCTGTCGTGGCGGGTGCGCCGTAGCCTCGGGCGCAGCTTCCGGTTCGTGGAGCTCGCCAACGACGTCAACGACAACATGCCCGACCACGTCGTACGGCGGGTCGTGGAAATACTCAACCGTCGTCGGATGGCCGTGAACGGAAGCCGGATTCTCCTGCTGGGTCTGGCCTACAAGAAGAACACCGGTGACGCGCGGGAGTCCTCGGCGGTGCGGGTCGCCGTGCTCCTTGATGCGCTCGGCGCGGACGTGCGGGCCGCGGACCCGCACGTCGACGACTCGTGCCTGCCGTCGGGGGTGACCTTCGTCGAGGCCGACGCCCAGGAACTGGCCGCTGCCGACCTGGTGGTCGTCCTGGTCGATCACGACGCCTTCGGGCGGGACCTGGTGGCACGCTACGCCCGCGCCGTGCTCGACACCCGGTGCTGGTTGCCCTCACCGCGGTCCGCACGCC
The DNA here is from genome assembly GCF_963555955.1 of Protofrankia sp. Cas3. Taxonomy (NCBI): domain Bacteria; kingdom Bacillati; phylum Actinomycetota; class Actinomycetes; order Frankiales; family Frankiaceae; genus Protofrankia; species Protofrankia sp. Cas3. The sequence continues at coordinate 6,361 of NZ_CAUVXP010000092.1, read as the reverse complement.
ACGACGGCACCGCGGTAGCCGCCGAAGGCGAAGCCGACATCACGCTCCTGTAACGTAGCTACAGGTGGTCTTACGAATGCTGTAGGTTACAGTTTGGGTGTGAGGATGTGCGTGCCGGCCGGAGTGCTCCGGCCCGGTCCGGTCTGGTACGGAGGGCAGGTGGAATGCGGGTCGTCGTCGCGACGGACGCACGGTTGCACCGATTGCCCGACGGCAGTATCCGATCGCCTACACCCGCTGACGCCTATCCCATGTGGTCGCGTTACCTCGATGCCTTCGATTCCGTCACAGTGCTCGCCAGAGTGGCGGCGCCGGCGCCGCCGAGCTGGTCGCGCGGCCCGCGCCAAACCGACGCCGAGATCACCGAGGGAATCATCAGCACTCAGCGGGCCGATGGTCCAGGGGTCACCGTCCACCCGCTCACCGACTATCGCGGCGCGCGAGGCTATCTGTGCGCCCTGCCCTCACTGCGCCGCGCCATCGGCTGGGTGTGCCGCGACGCCGGCCGGACCAGCCGGGCCGGCGCGGCTGGTCCGGCCGGTACGGCGGCGTCCGGCACCTGTTACATCGCCAGGATGCCGAGCCTGGTCAGCACCGCGCTGGTCGCCGCGTTGCGGGTGCGCGGGATTCCGTATGCGCTGGAGGTGGTCGGTGACCCGGCGAACATGGCTGGGGAGATCCTCGGCGGGTGGGCCGCCGGACCGGCTCGGCGCCAGTTCGCCCGCCAGCGCACGGGCGCGGTCGCGGTCAGCTATGTCACGAGTCGGGTACTACAGCGTGACTACCCGCCACCGGACGATGCGTTCACGACGTCCTATTCGACGGTCCGGCTGGACGAGAGTGACTACTGCGCCGGGCCCCGCGGGCAGCTCGCCCGCCCGCCGGCACCCGCCCGATTGTTGGCGATCGGTTCCCAGGAGCACAACCACAAGGGCCATGACGTGCTTCTGGACGCGGTGGCCCGCATCGCCCGACGCGACGACGGCATCACTGTGACGATTGTCGGCACCGGTCGCTGCCATGACGCTCTGGTGGCCCGGGCGCGCGATCTCGGTATCGGCGGTGTCGTGACCTTCGTGACCGTGCTTGACCGGCCCGGGATACGCGCCGCGTTCGACGAGACCGACCTGTTCGTTCTGCCCTCGCGCACCGAAGGACTTCCCCGGGTGCTGCTGGAGGCCGCGGCCCGCGGCGTTCCCGCGATCGCCTCGAGCGTCGGCGGCACGGTGGAACTGCTCGCGGGTGCGGATCTGGTGCGCCCGGGCCACCCTGCCCAGCTCGCCGCCCGCATCGAGGAGGTGCTCGTCTCGCCTGGGCGCCTGGCCGCAATGTCTGTTCGTAACAAGGCGACGGCGGAGGGATATCGTGCCCGGCTCCTCCAGGAACGCGCCCGGCATTTCTACGTCGAGTTCGCCCGTCGGGTGACCGAGCCCGGGTCGCGATTGTGAGCGTGGGAGCGCCGCGGACGGTGCTGCACGTGGTCGGCGCCATGGACCGGGCTGGTGCGCAGCGTCGTACCGTCGAACTGATGCGCAGGCTCGATCCAGATGAGTTCCGGTTGGTGTTCTGCGCCCTGGCCGGCGAGCCGGGAGCGTGTGATGACGAAATCCACGCGCTCGGCGGAGAGGTGTACCACTGCCGACCCGGCCCATCCTTCCCACTGACCTTCATCCGACTCCTGCGCCGGCTGCGGCCCTCGGTCGTGCATTCATCTGTGCCGACATCCTCGGGGGCTGTGCTCGGACTTGCCAGAGTGGCCGGCGTGTCGCGGCGCGTCGCCCACTTCCACACCGGCCAGGATTGGCGACGCACCGGTCCGGCCGGGGAACGCCTGGCGCGCGTGGTCGACCGAGGTCTGATCGACGTCGGTGCGACCGATCTGGTGGCGGTGTGCGAGACCGCCATGCGGGGGCTCTGGCGGTCGGAATGGCGGGTCGACCCGCGTTGTCGGGTGATCTATGACGGGTTGGCGGTCGAGCCGCTCGGCGTTGCCATCGCGGCCCGGCGGCGTGCGCTGGAGACCGCGCCGGCGGGTGTGGTGGCTCCGATCACCCTGGTGCACATCGGCCGGCCCGGGATGAACGCCAATCGGGCTCGCGCCGTGGACGTCCTTGCCGCGCTGCAGGCCCGTGGGGTCGACGGCCGCCTGCAGATCATCGGCTGCCAGGAGACCGGCGACACTGCGCGGCTGCTCGCACTCGCCGCCCGACGCGGCGTCCGCGACCGTGTCGCGCTGCTCGGGGAGCGTGACGACATCCCGCGTCTGCTGGTCGCGGCATCATTGTTGCTGGTCACATCCCACCACGAGAGTCTGCCGAGCGCCGTGCTGGAAGCCTGTGCGGTGGCCACCCCGGTGCTGTCCTGCGATCTGGCCGGCGTCGGGGAGATCTCTCGACTCCTGCCGGGCATCACCATGCTGCCGCTGTCCGCAGCGGAGGAGATCTGGGCTGACACCGCGCGGGCGCTGACCAGCCTCCCGCCGTCCCTGGACGACCGACGGGCCGCGTTGCGGCATTTCGTCCGCTCACCGTTCACAATCGAGAACTGGCAACGGGAGCTGACGGCCGTCTGGTCCGAGCGGGTTTCCGCGGCTCCTCCGGCGAGGTGAGAAAATACCTGAGCGGGTATCGTCGGGTCGGGCGCATGAATGTCCGGCAGGGATTGTCACGCCGTTGTTCACTGTTCGTCCAAGCTGCCTGTGGAGAAGGTGAACCTGCACCGGCAGGGTCGCCAGGTCGGGCTGGTGCGCCGATGCGGCCATTACCCCGTTCTTCGGTCTTTCCGCGTTCTTCGTCAGTTGCTGAGGTGCGGCGGCACAAGTCGTTACGACCGGGGGCTGTCGCCGTAACTCGTGCCGCCGCACCAGCTGGAAGGTACCGACGGCCCCACCCCGGTGGGGTGAGTGGGGACGGAGGCGGGGACCGCCGGTACCTGTTCAACCCTCGGTGGCCAGGGCACGGTAAGCCGGCCACCGAGGAGCTTATGTAGTCTCCGGCCGAACCGAAGACGGCGCGAAAAGGGCCAATATCGCGCCGCCATCGGCCGGCCGGAGACGGGAAGAACGACTTCTCGTCCAGCCCCCTTCCGCATGTTTTCCAGCGGCGGTCGGTTGCTGAACTGTTTGGCAGCTTAGGGCGCGTCAAGCCCATGCGTCTACTCCCAGTTGGGCGACATCGGTCTCATCGGAATGTGGTTCGCCGGCTGACCGGGGAACTGCGAAGTTACCGCGACACACCGCATACGAGCACGGCGATCCGCCATCGCCGGAGCCACTCGCGGGTGAACTCCCGGTCTGTTCCGACGTATCTGCTTCTTTTCAGCACCGGTCCGGTGAAATCCCGTTCAGGACGGTATTGCCGCGGACGGATTCCGCCCCGGCAGGAATACCGGCCGTGCCCGTGCCCGTGCCCCGGGGCCGGCGAAGCCGCCGAGTCGCAGTCGTCGCCCGGCGCCACGGACTGGCGTCACGGACCGGCGTCACGGACTGGCGTCACGGACTGGCGTCACGGACTGGCGTCACGGACCGGCGTCACGGACCGGCGCCACGGACCGCACATTTGCATTATCGAAGCGATCGGTGTAACGAACAGGTTGGAGCGTCGGCCGATCCCGTGACCCGTACCGATCAAGTGGGCACCGGTCCGGGCCGGCCCGGGCGGCGCTGTGGTCCGGTTCGTCGCGACCGGACCAGCCGGGACCGGCTGGGACCAGCGCGGATGCCGGCGGCGGGAGCTGACAGTGTCCACGCCTTTGAGGTGGCGTCGTTGAAAATAGTCACGCTGTGTAGATATGGGTCTTTTCTGCGGTGGGGCCGTGATCGGGGTCGGCTCGCGGGCGGATCAAGTCGGCCGGTAACCCGCCAAAACCGGAAAAAGAGCCAGGCGAGCAGGTCCTGGACACGCTGGGCGCCGATCTGTGAGGAGACCAACAGCGATCCGGCCGGATACCGGCCGATGATGTCCAAAGTCGTTAGGCTCACTGCGACAACGGAAAGCACACGACGTAGAGGGGTTCCCTGACGTGGTTACCCGAGTGGGTGTCAACGGCTTCGGCCGTATCGGCCGCAACTTCTGGCGGGCTCTTGCGGCGAGTAAGCGTGACGACGTACAGATCGTTGCGGTCAATGATCTCACTGACAACAAGACCCTGGCTCACCTGCTGAAGTACGACACGACGCTGGGTACGCTGGCGGAGCCGGTCAGTGTCGGCGACGGTGGGATCAAGGTCGGCGACAGTTTTATCAAGGTGCTCTCGGAGCGTGATCCGGCCGCCCTTCCGTGGGGCGATCTCGGGGTCGATGTGGTTGTCGAGTCCACCGGTCGGTTCACCTCGGCCGACGACGCCCGCAAGCATGTCCAGGCGGGCGCGAAGAAAGTCATCATCTCCGCCCCGGCCAAGGGCGAGGACCTCACCGTGGTCATCGGCGTGAACGACGACGTGTACGACCCGGCAAAGCACACTATCCTGTCGAACGCATCATGCACGACCAACTGTGTCGCACCGCTGGCCAAGGTCCTTGAGGACGCCTTCGGTATCGAGCGCGGCCTGATGACGACGGTGCACGCCTACACCAACGACCAGGTCATCCTCGACTTCCCCCACTCGGACCTGCGTCGTGCCCGCGCCGCCGCGCAGAACATCATCCCGACGACGACCGGCGCCGCCAAGGCGACCGCCCTCGTCCTGCCGCAGCTCAAGGGTAAGCTGGACGGCCTGGCCATGCGGGTACCGGTTCTGGACGGTTCGGTGACGGATCTGGTCGCGACCCTCAAGCGCGAGGTCACGATCGAGGAGGTCAACGCCGCCTACCGCGCGGCAGCCGACGGTGCGCTCAAGGGCATCCTCGTCTACACCGAGGATCCGATCGTCTCCTCCGACATCGTCGGCACGTCGCCGTCGTGCACCTTCGACTCGCTGCTCACGATGGTCAGCGGTAACCAGGTGAAGGTCATCGGTTGGTACGACAACGAGTGGGGCTACTCCAACCGCCTGGTGGATCTCACCGCTCTCGTCGGCGGACGCCTGTAACGGCCGCAGCACGATCATGAATCATCCGCGGCCGTTGTCCGCATGCCGACCCGGGGGGGCCGGGTGGGCTGACGTGGGACGTTGGAGAACTCCTGCGCGTTTTCTGGAAACTCTGGAGCAAACGGCGTGAGAATGATTGACGATCTACCGGTTGACGGACACCGGGTTCTCGTCCGCAGCGATCTGAACGTTCCGCTGGACCGTTCCGGCGACACGCCCCGCATCACCGACGACGGGCGGGTGCGCGCGAGCGTCCCCACGATCCGGGCACTGCTGGACCGGGGCGCCCGGGTGGTCGTCTGTTCCCACCTGGGGCGACCCAAGGGCGTGCCGGACCCGGCGTACTCGCTCGCCCCGGTTGCCGGGCGGCTCGCGCAGCTGCTCGGGCGGCCGGTCGCGTTCGCCGGTGGCAATGCTGGCGGTAGCGCTGGCGGGGGTGCTGGCGGGGGTTCCGGCGGTGACATTGCCGGGCCTTATGCTCAGAAGATCGTCTCCGAGCTCGGCGACGGTGAGGTCGCGCTCCTGGAAAACCTGCGTTTCCATCCCGGTGAGACGAGTAAGGACCCGGCGGTACGCGCCGCGTTCGCCGACGAGCTCGCAGGCTTGGCCGAGTTCTACGTCGGCGACGCGTTCGGCGCTGTCCACCGGGCGCATGCCAGTGTCGTGGACGTACCCGAAAGGCTTCCGCACGCCGCCGGAGCGCTGGTGCGCACCGAGTTGGAGGTGCTGGCGACCCTGGCCGGTTCCCCGGCCCGGCCCTACGTGGTCGTCCTGGGCGGGTCGAAGGTCAGCGACAAGCTCGCGGTGATCCGGGCGCTGCTGCCGAAAGTCGACGCTCTGCTGGTCGGCGGCGGGATGTGTTTCACCTTCCTGGCCGCGCAGGGACACGGCGTCGGCGGCTCGTTGTTGGAACCAAGCATGATCGATACCTGTAAGGACCTGCTGGGCGAGGCTGGGCACCGGATCGTGCTGCCGACCGATGTGGTGGTGGCGCAGGAGGTCTCGGCCGACGCGGTCACCGCGGTGGTCCCGGCCGATGCCATTCCCGATGCTGGCAAGGGCCTCGACATCGGCCCGGCGTCGGTGGCGCTGTTCGCCGATCGGTTGCGCGGTGCCCGCACCGTGTTCTGGAACGGTCCGATGGGCGTGTTCGAGCTCCCGCCGTTCGCGGCGGGTACCCGGGGTGTGGCCGAGGCCATCGCCCGGATTGACGGCCTGACCGTCGTCGGCGGCGGCGATTCGGCCGCCGCTGTGCGTGCTCTTGGCATTCCCGAGGAGGCTTTCAGTCATATTTCTACCGGAGGTGGTGCCAGCCTCGAATATCTGGAGGGCA
>NZ_CAUVXP010000091.1:0-24622 GCF_963555955.1 Protofrankia sp. Cas3 | reverse complement strand
GGTCAGAGTGACCGGGGTTCGGCTGAGCGGGGTCAGAGTGACCGGGGTCAGGTCGACCGGGGTCAGGCTGAGCGCGACGACGACTTCGCCGGCGGGAACCGGCGCAACCGCGGCAGGTTCCGTGAGCGTGGCCGCAACCGCGGCCGCCAGACTGGCGGTTTCAGCGAGTCGGAGCCGGTGGTCCGCGAGGACGACGTACTGGTTCCGGTCGCGGGCATCCTTGACGTTCTCGACAACTACGCCTTTGTGCGAACCAGCGGTTACCTGACCGGCCCGACCGACGTCTACGTCAGCCTGGCTCAGGTCCGTCGCCATGGTCTGCGCCGCGGTGACGCGATTACCGGAGTCGTCCGGGCGCCGCAGGAGGGCGAGCAGCGGCGGGACAAGTACAACGCGTTGGTCCGGCTCGACACGGTCAACGGCCTGGACCCGGATGAGGCGCGCAACCGACCCGAGTTCACCAAGCTCACCCCGCTCTACCCGCAGGAGCGGCTGCGCTTGGAGACCGAGCCGCAGTTGCTGACAACCCGGGTGATCGACCTGGTGATGCCGCTCGGAAAGGGCCAGCGGGCGTTGATCGTCAGCCCACCGAAGGCGGGAAAGACGATGGTGCTGCAGGCCATCGCGAACGCGATAACGACAAACAACCCGGAATGTCACCTCATGGTCGTTCTTGTCGACGAACGCCCGGAAGAGGTGACCGACATGCAGCGGTCGGTCAAGGGCGAGGTCATCGCGTCAACCTTCGACCGGCCCCCGTCCGACCACACCAGCGTCGCCGAGCTCTCCATCGAGCGGGCCAAGCGGTTGGTGGAACTGGGCGAGGACGTCGTCGTGCTGCTCGACTCGATCACCCGGCTCGGGCGGGCCTACAACCTGGCTGCTCCCGCATCCGGCCGGATCCTGTCCGGTGGTGTGGACTCGACCGCGCTCTACCCGCCGAAGCGGTTCCTCGGTGCTGCCAGGAACATCGAGAACGGCGGGTCGTTGACGATCATCGCCACGGCGCTGGTGGAGACGGGCTCCACGATGGACACTGTGATCTTCGAGGAGTTCAAGGGAACGGGCAACGCCGAGCTCAAGCTTGATCGGAAGATCGCCGACAAGCGGATCTTCCCGGCGATTGACGTCGACCCGTCCGGAACCCGCAAGGAGGACATCCTGCTTGCGCCGGACGAGCTTGTGATCATGCATAAGCTGCGTCGGGTTCTGCATACCCTTGAGTCCCAGCAGGCACTTGATCTTCTTCTGGAGAGATTGAAGCAGACGCGGACGAACTACGAGTTCCTGATGCAGATCGCGAAGACGACTCCAGGGCAGGACTAAGAGCGCCCGCGGTGCTGTCCCTGGACGACCGGAAGCTTCTGGCAGACTGGAACGTTGAGACCCGGCACCGGTTCACGCCCTCGCCGTCATGGCAGGGCGACCCGGCGGCCACTTCGGGAAGAAGGATCATGAAGGCTGACATTCATCCGACGTACCGTGAGACCACGGTCGTCTGCACCTGCGGCTCCACGTTCACGACCCGTAGCACCAAGTCGGACGGCGTGATCAATGCTGAGGTGTGCTCACAGTGCCACCCCTTCTACACCGGCAAGCAGAAGATTCTGGATGTCGGCGGTCGGGTCGAGAAGTTCGAGCGGCGCTTCGGTCGCCGTAGTCCCGGCGACAAGGCCGGGCCGGGGACGAAATAGCACGTTTACAGCGCCCGTGCCCTGTCCGACAGCGGCGCGGGCGCTGTTTGGCGTCCGTGTCGCTTCGCCTTTGGCTGTTGCCGTCCCGAAGGCCGCCGGCGACGCGGAAGACCATCGTCGCGTCGCCTTTGGCTGTTGCCGTCCCGAAGGCCGCCGGCGACGCGGAAGACCATCGTCGCGTCGCCTTTGGCCACTAGACCAGGAGATTCCCGAAATGACCACTCCACTCGACGGTCTGCTTGCCGAGCACGCCGAGCTGGAGGGCCGTCTCGCCGATCCGTCCGTGCATGCCGATCCGGCGCTGGCACGCAGTCTCGGTCGCAGGTACGCGGAACTGATCCCGGTCGTGGAGACCGCGCGCGAGCTGGACCGGGTCGATGCGGACCTCGCGACCGCCCGGGAGTTCGCCGCCGAGGATGTCTCGTTTCGCGCCGAGGTCGCGGAGCTTGAGGCCGCGCACGCGGTGTTGCGGGACCGCCTGCACACCCATCTGGTGCCCACCGACCCTGACGACGCCCGGGACGCGATCCTTGAGATCAAGGCGGGGGCTGGCGGTGAGGAGTCTGCGCTGTTCGCAGGCGACCTGCTGCGGATGTACCTGCGCTACGCCGAGCGGCGCGGCTGGCGGGCCGAGATCCTGGACGCGAATCCCAGCGATCTCGGCGGGTATCGGGACGTGAGCGTGGCGGTGAAGGCCGGCCGGACGAGCACCGGTGGCGTGTTCGGGCGGCTGCGGTTCGAGGGTGGTGTCCACCGGGTGCAGCGGGTTCCGGTCACCGAGTCGGCAGGTCGTATCCACACCTCGGCGGCCGGGGTCCTGGTGCTGCCCGAAGCCGAGGCGGTCGAAGTCGAGATCGACCCCAATGAGCTGCGCATCGATGTGTACCGCTCCTCGGGCCCCGGTGGGCAGAGCGTCAACACGACGGACTCGGCGGTGCGTATCACTCATCTTCCCAGCGGCCTGGTGGTCTCCTGCCAGAATGAGAAAAGTCAGCTGCAGAACAAGGAGTCGGCCCTGCGCATTCTGCGTGCCCGACTGCTGGTCGTCGCCCGCGAGCGGGCGCAGGCAGAGGCATCGGCGGCACGGGCCAGTCAGGTTCGTACAGTGGACCGCTCCGAGCGGATCCGTACCTACAATTTCGCGGAGAACCGGATCAGCGATCACCGGGTCGGATTCAAAGCGCACAACCTCGATCAGGTACTCGACGGTGAACTCGACGAGGTACTGGACGCACTGGTTGCGGCGGACCTGGAGGCGAGGCTCTCGGCCGGAGCGCCGTCATGACCTCCGTCGGGCCCCACCGTGAGCTGGCAACGCCCGTTCCGATGAGCCCGCTGGTTTCGTCCATGCGTGCAGCGGTTGCCGCTCTTGCCGCGGCCGGAGTAGCCAGTCCCCGGTCGGACGCCGAAGAGCTCGCGGCATACGTGACCGGTGAGCCCCGCCGGCGCTTGGCGCCGACGGCCACCATGACCCCGGCGGACCTGGAGCGGTTTGCCGAGCTCGTGGCGCGGCGGGTCGCGCGGGTGCCCCTCCAGCACCTGGTGGGCACCGTCGGTTTCCGTTATCTCACTCTTGCGGTGGGCCCGGGCGTGTTCATACCTCGGCCGGAGACCGAAACCGTGGTCGGCTGGGCACTCGACGCGGTTCGGACGGCCGGGTGGACACGGCCGATCTGTGTGGATCTCTGCACCGGTTCCGGCGCGATCGCTCTCGCCCTCGCGCAGGAACTACCTGGCGCGCGCGTACACGCTGTCGAACGTGATCCGGGCGCGCTGGCCTGGGCGGCCCGCAACATCGCGGCCCAGGGCTTCACCGACGCCGACGGCCGGGTGATCCTGCATCACGCCGACGTCGGGATCGAGCCGGCCGGATGCGGCCTCGGCGACGGTCGCGAGCCGGTTGCCACGGTTGCCACGGTTGCCCGAGAGCTTGCGGGTCTGTTCGGCCGGGTCGATCTGGTGGTGAGTAACCCGCCCTACCTGTGGGATGACGAACGGGACCTGGTCGAACCCGAAGTCGGTAAGCATGATCCTCCTGCCGCGCTGTGGGCCGGACCAGATGGTCTGGCGGGGGTTCGAGCCGTCGCACAGGTGGCGGGCGGCCTGTTGCGCGACGGTGGGCAGTTGGTGATCGAACACTCCGACCGACACGGCTTGGCGGCCCCTGCGCTGCTGCATGCACTCGACTGCTGGGACGATGTTCGGGACCATCCCGACCTGGCGGGGCGAGCCCGGTTCGTCTCAGCCTCGCGCCGACCTCGCACGGGCCCCGAGACCGGTCGGTAGGGACCTGGCAGGGAGCGGGGCGGGGCCCCGGGGCGCCGCCGCTGTCACGACATACTCCTGAAGTGACGTACTGCCGAAGTGACGCAGCACCACGGACGTAATGGGGGAGCCAGTGAGGCCACGAGAGTCAGTGAGCGAACGGTACGACTGCGCGGACTCCGAACGGCGTACGGCCGGTCTTGAGGCGGCGACGCGCGCGGTGCGCCATGGCAGGCTCGTCGTGTTGCCCACCGACACGCTGTACGGCATTGGCGCGGACGCGTTTGACCAGGTCGCCGTGCGCGCGCTGCTGGCGGCCAAAGGCCGCGGACCGGACATGCCCGTCCCTGTGCTGGTTGGTGCGTGGCGCACCCTCGACGGGCTCGTCGAGCAGGTCACCGAGCCGATGCAGGACCTGATCCGGGCATTCTGGCCGGGTGGGCTGACGCTGGTCGTGCCATATGCGCCGTCGTTGAGCTGGGATCTCGGGGATGCCCGGGGCACTGTCGCGGTGCGGATGCCACTGCATCCGGTCGCCATCGAACTGCTCGGCCGTACCGGGCCGATGGCCGTGTCCAGCGCGAACATCAGCGGTCAGGCACCTGCGACCACGGTGGAGGACGCCATGGCGCAGCTCCGTGACTCAGTCGAGGTGTACCTCGACGGCGGGCCGTGCTCGGCCGGCATCGCGTCGACGATCGTCGACTGCACCGGTGAGGTCCCCCGGGTGCTGCGGGCGGGTGCGGTCACGATGACGGCGTTGCGTGAGGTTCTACCGTCAGTCCAGGAACCCGCGGTCACCGCATGACGCTTGCGGCCCGCTCCGGCTCTGCGCCGTAAGCTGTCGGGAGTTGGAGCAGCCGAAGGTGGGGCGTCGCGACCGGGACAAACCCATGCCAGGTCGCTCCTGGCCCGGCTGCCTGCACGCGGCATGGGTCGGCCGCGCAGCCACGGGCCAGTCGCGCAGGAGGAGAGGCAGCTTATGAGCACCCCGTTCTGGGGCCCGGACTTCGATCAGCTCCGTGCCGAGGACGAAGAGATCGCGGATGTCGTCCTGGACGAACTGGACCGGCTCCGTGGGGGTCTCCAGCTCATCGCGAGTGAGAACTTCACCTCGCCTGCGGTGCTGGCGGCCCTCGGGTCGACGTTGTCGAACAAGTACGCCGAGGGCTATCCGGGCCGTCGCTACTACGGCGGGTGCCAGGTTGTCGATCGTGCGGAGGAGATCGGCATCGCCCGGGCGAAGGCGCTGTTCGGTGCCGAGCACGCGAACCTGCAGCCGCATTCCGGGGCTCAGGCCAACTTCGCGGTGTACGCGGCGCTGCTCACCCCTGGCGACACCGTGTTGGCGATGTCACTACCGCATGGCGGTCATCTCACTCATGGTAGCCGAGTGAACTTCAGCGGGAAGTGGTTCGACGTCGTCGCCTACGGAGTGCGCGAGGACACCGAATTGATCGACTACGATGAGGTTCGGGACCTCGCGCGGCAGCATCGGCCCAAAATGATGATCTGTGGCGCCACCGCGTATCCCAGGTTGATCGACTTTGCGGCCTTCCGCTCGATCGCGGACGAGGTCGGGGCGTGGCTGATGGTCGATGCCGCGCACTTCATCGGCTTGGTCGCGGGCGGAGCCATCCCCAGCCCGGTGCCGCACGCCGACGTGGTCAGTTTCACCACCCACAAGGTCCTGCGTGGGCCCCGAGGTGGGATGATCCTCTGCCGGGAAGAACTTGCCCAGCGGATCGACAAGGCGGTGTTCCCGTTCAGCCAGGGCGGCCCGCTCATGCACGCGGTCGCCGCCAAAGCGGTGGCGTTGCGGGAGGCCGCGACCCCGGCCTACGCCGAGTACGCCCGTCAGGTCATCGTCAACGCCCAGGCCCTCGCGGACGGGCTCGCGGCCGAAGGCGTGCGGCCGGTCGCCGGCGGCACCGACACCCACCTCACCCTGCTCGACCTGCGCGATCTCGGCGTAACCGGTAAGGATGCCGAAGCCCGGTGTGACGCGGCGCGGATCACGCTGAACAAGAACGCCATCCCGTACGACCCGCAACCGCCTGCGGTCTCCTCCGGTATCCGCGTCGGTACCCCGGCGGTGACCACTCAGGGCATGCGGGAAGGCGAGATGAAGGAGATCGCGGCGCTGATCGCTCGGGCGGTCCGTGACCCGTCAGCGGGCACTGATGTCGCCAGAGCCGTTTCCGTCCTGGTCGGCCGGCATCCGGCCTACCGGCGCTAGCGCGGTGGTGCGGTAGGTCAGCGAAGGCGTCAGGCTATTGCGGGAGTATCTACTCGTATTCGCGGTGTCGGCGGCGGTCACCTTCCTGTGCACGCCGGTCGCGCGGGGTTTTGCCATCTGGATCGGCGCCGTCGCCACTGTCCGTGATCGTGATGTGCACGCCGTGCCGACTCCACGGCTCGGCGGACTGGCCATGCTCGCTGGAGTCGCCGCCGGTCTGGAGGTTGCCGACGAGCTGCCGTTCCTGTCCTCGGTCTCGCGGGACTGGGCGGAGCCGCATGCGGTGGGTGTCGCGAGCGTAGTGATCTGCCTGCTCGGGGTGGTGGACGATCGGTGGCCACTGGACGCGGTCACGAAGCTCGCGGGTCAGGTCGCCGCCGCCGGTGTGATGGTGCTGCTGGGAGTCCAGTGGTCGTTCGCCGTCAACCCGGACAGTGACACCACCTTCAGTCTCGGACCTGAGACAGCCGTGCCGCTTTCGATCTTCGCAACGGTCGTTCTTGTCAACGCCATGAACTTCATCGACGGGCTGGATGGCCTTGCCGCCGGGGTTGCGGCGATTGCCGCTGGGGCCACGTTCTACTTCGCCTACGAGGTCGCTGTGATCAACCACTTTTCCCGGGCGGCGCCGGGAGCCTTGCTGGCCGCGGTCACCGCCGGGGTCTGCCTCGGCTTCCTGCCGCACAACTTCAACCCGGCCAGTCTGTTCATGGGGGACTCCGGTTCGATGCTGGTCGGCCTGCTGTCGGCGGCATCCATGATCTCGGTGACCGGACAGGTCGCCTATGGCGGATACGCCGGGCCGTCCCGATCCCTGCCGTCGCTGATTCCGTTGGCCATTCCGCTGGCTGTGCTGGCGGTGCCGTTCATCGACCTCGGACTAGCCGTGATCCGCCGGACCCGCGCCGGCCGGTCGCCCTTCGCCGCGGACAAGATGCATCTGCACCACCGGATGCTGGAGATCGGAAAATCCCATGTCCGCGCGGTTCTCATCATGTACTTCTGGGCGGCCCTGCTCGGTTTCGGCGGGGTGGCCGCATCCTTCTCGCGACAACCGTTGCCTATTCTCGCCGCCGTGGTCGGCCTCGGCCTGATCGGGCTCCTGGTCCTGTTGCTGGTCGGTCAGCGGTCGGTGCGGCGCGCATGATCGTTGCTACCGGACGGACGATCAGACTTGGTCTGGGCGTGCTCGCCACCCTCGCTGTTCCCAGCCTTGTGGTTGCAGGTTTCATCCGGGGCGTGGCCGGAGTTGTCGCCGTCGTACTCGGGCTGTGCCTGGTCGGGTTTTTCTTCGCGGCCAGCAAAGTCGCTGTGAGCGTTGTCGCCCAGCGCGCACGAGCGTTGGTGCTGCCAGCTGCGCTCGGCACCTACCTGGTGAAGATCATAATTCTTGGGACTCTTCTCGTGCACCTCGAAGGGTCGACCAGCATCGATCTTGCGGCTTTCGCCTGGGCCATCTTCGTGGGGGTCTTCGGATGGCTCGGTGCCGAGCTGTGGGTTGCCACGCATACCCGGGTCCCGTTCTACGACCCCACGGTCTTCCAGGCGCGGGAAGACTCCCGGCGTGACACCCTGAACGGGTGAGCGAAGCCGAACCGACGCCGCCAGCCGGAGGCCCTGCGGAGCCGACCGGCCAAAGGCCGCGCGAGGATGGTTCTTCGCGCGCGGCCGGAGGCCCTGCGGAGCCGACAGCCGACGGACCGCCGCGTCCCCCGTACCGGCCCGGCCTGGTCTCCGATGAAGCCTGGACGGCGGTCGGCACCCTGCTGGCCGGAACCGGGTTCTGGGGGCTGGTCGGCTACGGGATTGACCGCCTCACCGGACTCGGCACGGTGTTCCTGCCGGTCGGCGTCATCGTCGGCATGGCGGCGTCGCTCTATCTTGTGATCAGCAAGGCTACGCAGCGTTTCTGATCGAGTTCACCAGTTGCCTATGGTCTCGTCTTGGATTCTCAGCGTGAGAAGAGCGTCGTAAAAATGAACCAGCCGGCTACTTTCAGGTGAACAAGGGAGTGAACCAGCTCTGGCCGGCCTGGAGTTGATGCCGATCGCCACGGGGTGTGGATAGTATCGCCAGTGCTGGGTGTCCACTCGCGGACATCCGGTGTGAGTCGTGTCTCCCGTCGGTCCTGCCGGGCTCATGATCATGCCGTGTCGATGGATGGTCATGCGTGGTGCGGCACCGTACCCGAGAGGGAGCCGGCCCGCGCCTGGCGGGGCTGTCCCGCCTGAACCAGATAGGGTGAGTCCACACCGCCGCCGGTACGGCTGCGTCTCTTCCTTAGCTGGTGAGAGTGTATTTCGATCATGGAGGTGTCCGTCGTGCCGGTCCCCGCGGGACCCCTGGTCCTCGCTGATGAGGGCTTCAAGGGCCCGACCAAGGAGGTCTTCCAGCCGCCGCACTGGTTCGACGTCGATCTCGGACCGGTTCATTTCTACTTGAACAAGGCGACGGGGCTGGGGATCTTCGCCGCGCTCTTCGTCGGCGTGGTCTTCTGGCTCGGCTTCCGGCGGGCCACGGTCGTGCCCCGCGGATTGCAGAACGTCTGTGAGTCGGTCTACGACTTCATCGACACGTCGATCGCCCGGGACGTCATCGGGGAGAAGGGGCGGAAGTACACCCCGTACCTGGTCGTGCTCTTCAGCTTCGTGTTCATCTGTAATGTGCTTGCGATTGTTCCCGGCGCCCAGTTCCCGCCGACGTCGCGAATAGCCATTCCGATTGTTCTCTCCGCTGTGACCTATGTGCTGTTCAACTATGCCGGCATCCAGGCCAATGGCGCACGGGCGTATTTCGGGCATATGATAAACCCAGCGCCGACCGCGCCTGTCTTCGTCAAGGTTCTGCTTGGGCCGATCGAGGTCATGTCGACCATGCTCGTGCGGCCGTTCACGCTCGCGGTCCGGTTGTTCGCGAACATGTTCGCCGGCCACATCCTGCTCCTGGTCTTCTCGCTCGGCGCGGAGTACCTGCTGCCCAAGCCGCCTTTTGTCTTCGGGTTCGCCTCGCTGCTCATGACGATCGTGCTGACCGGCTTCGAACTCGTCATCGACGGCTTGCAGGCATACATCATCACGATCCTCACGGCCGCCTTCATCTCCGGCGCGATCGAATCCGGCGGTGGCCATGAAAGTTCTCCAGCGACTGACCATGCTCCTGCCGTGAGCGGGGCGCCCGCGATGAGCGGCGCGCCCGCCGGGGCGCACGCATAAAAAGGTTCGGACACCCCGATCAGCACTTCGATCAGCACCGTGGCAGGTCCCGGTGCCCGACTGGAAAAGGAATATGACATGGCAGACACCTCCATGGTGCTTGCTGCTGCCAATCAGGTGAGCGGCTCCCTCGGCGCGGTGGCCTACGGCTTGGCGGCCATCGGGCCGGGTATCGGAATCGGCCTTATCTTCGGCCTCGGTGTGCAGGCCATCGCCCGCCAGCCCGAAGCGGAGCAGGTCGCCTTCCGGTACATGATTATCGGCTTCGCCCTGGCGGAAGCACTGGCTCTGATCGGCTTCGTCGTCCCGTTCGTCTTCCCCTAAGCCGGGGGGACACCGTGGTTACCGCAACACTGTTGCTGGCCGCCGGGGACAGCGCAAAGTCGGATGAGAACGTCCTTGTCCCACCGCTCGGTGAACTGCTGATCGGCGCCCTGTCGTTCGGCCTGCTGGTGGCCTTCTTCTTCTGGAAGATCTACCCGCAGATCAAGCGGACGTACGCCGAGCGGACCGAGGGAATCGAGGGCAGTCTCGCCCGTGCCGCGCACGCTCAGCAGGAGGCTCAGGAGCTTCTCACCTCCTACCGCGCGCAGCTCGCCGACGCGCAGACCGAGGCTGCCCGCATCCGTGAGGACGCCCGGGAGCAGGGAATTCAGATCCTGACGGAACTGCGTGCGCAGGCGGATACCGAGGTCGCCGAGATCAAAGCGCGGGGCGAGGCACAACTTGCCGCGGAGCGGGCGCAGATCGTCGCTCAACTCCGGCGCGAGGTCGGTGACATCGCCCTCGAGCTCGCGACGAAGATTGTCGGTCATGAGCTGGAGCGCGACGACCGCCAGCGCCAGCTGGTCGACGACTTCATCGCGGGCCTGGAGCATCCGGACGAGTCGGCGATTCCGGCTCCGGCCGGTCCGGGGGGCTGAGGCATGGAGGGATCCAGCCGACAGTCCCTGGCCTCGGCGCGAGCTCGCCTGGACGAGCTGACGGCGACCGGGCCGCCCGGCGTCGGGACGCGGTCCCGCCATCCGGTCGACCTCGGTCGTCTCGCAGACGATCTTGAAGCGGTCGTGGACCTTCTCAGCCGGGAGCCGACGATCCGCCGGGCGTTGGCCGATCCGGGAGTGCCCGGATCGGCTCGCTCCGATCTTGCCGCCCGTTTGTTCGGCGGCAAGATCTCCGCGGAAGCGCTCGACATCGTGGCGGTCGCGGCTACCGGCCGCTGGGCTCGGCCGCTCGACCTCCAGCACGCGTTGTCCGAGCTCGGGGTCGAGGTCCGGCTCGCCCAGGCGCAGCGGGAGGGCGCCCTCGACGACGTGGAGGACGAACTGTTCCGGTTCGGTCGCATCCTCAACCGGACACCTGAACTGTCGTTGGCCCTCAGCGACCCGGCGGCCCCGTGGCCCGCGAAGCAGGAACTCCTGGCCAGGCTTCTGGACGGCAAGGCCAACGCCGTGACCATACGTCTCGTTCAGCGTGCTGTCGCCGAGCGTTACCACGGTGATCTCGAACGCCGTCTTGAGCAGCTGACCGTGATCGCAGCGGCACGCCGAAACCGGCTCGTCGCGGTGGTGCGCACGGCTGTACCTCTCGCGGGGGACCAGATTTTTCGGTTGCGGACAGCGATCAGCCGGTATTTTGGACGTGATGTCCAGCTCCAGATGGACGTCGACCCTTCCGTTCTGGGCGGCGTTGTCGTGCGGATCGGTGACGAGGTGGTCGACGGCAGCGTCATCCGCCGCCTCACCGACGCGCGCCGGCGGCTGCACCGATAGAGCGTTCTTGTGGACACCCAGACCTCGCATGACCTGCGGGACGTGCCCTCACCATTTATTGAAGGACCGAAGCGATGACTGAACTCTCCATTCGACCGGAGGAAATCCGCGCCGCCCTCCGGGACTACGTCGACTCCTACCAGGCATCCGTCGGGGAGCGGGAGGAGGTCGGCCGGGTCGTCGTCGCCGGCGACGGCATCGCGCGGGTCGAGGGCCTTCCGCACGTCATGACCAATGAGCTGCTGGAGTTCCATGGCGGCGTGCTGGGCCTGGCGTTGAACCTTGACATCGCCGAGATCGGCTGCGTCATCCTCGGCGAGTCCGAACACATCGAGGAAGGCCAGGAGGTCCGCCGCACCGGCCAGATTCTCTCGGTCCCGGTCGGCGACGGCTTCCTCGGCCGGGTGGTCGATCCGCTGGGCCGCCCGATCGACGGGCTCGGCGAGATCGTCTCCACCGAGACCCGTGCCCTGGAACTGCAGGCGCCCACGGTCGTCCAGCGCCAGCCGGTCAGGGAGCCGCTCCAGACCGGTATCAAGGCGGTGGACGCGATGACCGCCATCGGCCGTGGTCAGCGTCAGCTGATCATCGGCGACCGGCAGACCGGCAAGAGCGCTGTCGCGCTGGATGCGATCATCAACCAGCGGGAGAACTGGGCGACGGGGGATCCGAAGCTCCAGGTCAAGTGCGTGTATGTGGCGGTCGGGCAGAAGAAGTCGACGATCCGGGCTGTCCTCAACACCCTGGAGGAGACCGGCGCGCTGGCTTACACCACCATCGTGGCGGCGCCCGCCGACGAACCGGCCGGCCTCAAGTACCTCGCGCCCTACACCGGTTCGGCCATAGGCCAGCACTGGATGTACAACGGCCAGCACGGACTGATCGTCTTTGACGACCTGTCGAAGCAGGCCGAGGCATACCGGGCGATTTCCCTGCTGCTGCGCCGCCCGCCGGGTCGTGAGGCATACCCCGGTGACGTCTTCTACTTGCACTCCCGGCTCCTGGAGCGATGCGCGAAGCTCTCCGACGAGCTCGGCGCCGGGTCCCTGACCGGTCTGCCGATCATCGAGACCAAGGGTAACGACATCTCCGCCTATATCCCGACGAACGTCATCTCCATCACCGACGGACAGATCTTCCTGGAGACCGACCTGTTCAACCAGGGCGTCCGGCCGGCGATCAACGTCGGTACCTCGGTCTCCCGGGTGGGTGGCAGCGCCCAGATCAAGGCGATGAAGGCGGTCGCCGGGCGGCTGCGTCTGGACCTTGCGCAGTACCGCGAGCTGGAGGCGTTCTCGGCGTTCGGCTCGGACCTCGACAAGGCATCCCGTGCCCAGCTCGACCGGGGCGCACGCATGGTCGAACTGCTCAAGCAGCCCCAGTACGAGCCCTTCCCGGTGGAGCGGCAGGTCGTGTCGATCTGGGCGGGTACGTCCGGGCAGCTTGACGATGTGCCGGTCGCGGACATCCGCCGGTTCGAGCGTGAGTTCCTCGAGTTCGTCGAGCGGAGCCAGCCGGGGGTCTTCAAGACGATCCGCGAGACGGGCAAGCTGGATGCTGACACCGTCACCGCGCTGGAGCAGCTGATCGCGAAGTTCAAGGCCGAGTTCATGCTGTCGGGTGGTCAGCCGCTGGTCAACGAACCGTTGCCGGAGAGTCTGGACCCGTCGGAGCTGGAGCGCGAGGCGATCAAGATACACGAGCCGAAGCCGAAGGACGAGGGCTGAGGACATGGCCGGCCAGCTCCGTGAGTACCGGCGCCGCATCCGTTCGATCCAGTCGACCAAGAAGATCACTCGGGCGATGGAACTCATTGCCGCGTCCAGGATCGTGAAGGCCAAGGCGCGGGTTGCCGCCTCCCGGCCCTACGCGGACGAGATCACCCGAGTGATCTCCGCGGTGGCGTCGCAGACCACCGTTCGTCACCCACTGACGACAGAGCATGCAGATCCGCGGCGGGTGGCGGTTCTGATGGTCACCAGTGACCGTGGGCTTGCCGGTGGTTACAACGCCAACGTGCTGCGCCGGACGGGCGAGCTGCTGGAGCTGTTGCGCTCGGAGGGCAAGGAGCCGTTCCTGTACGCGGTCGGGCGCAAGGCCGTCACGTACTACCGCTTCCGCGGTCGGGAGCTGGCCGGTGAGTTCATCGGGTTCTCCGAACAGCCGAGCTACGACAACGCCAAGGAAGTCGCCGATGCGCTGATCGCGCGGTTCGTGGCGTCCGGTGAGGCCGGCGGAGTGGACGAGATCCACGCCGTCTACACCGAGTACGTCAACACCCTGACCCAGCGACCGGTTGCGCATCGCATTCTTCCGCTTGCGCTGGAGACGACCGCCGAGCCCCCGCCCGGCGGCCCGCTCCCGCAGTACGAGTTCGAACCGTCGGCCGAGGGAGTCCTCGACGCGCTGCTCCCTCGTTACGTCGAGAGTCGGCTGTACGCGGCGCTGCTGGAGTCCGCGGCATCGGAGTCAGCGGCCCGCCAGCGGGCGATGAAGTCCGCGACGGACAACGCCGGTGACCTGATCAAGACCTACACCCGTCGGGCGAACGCCGCCCGCCAGGATGCGATCACTCAGGAGATATCGGAAATCGTGGGCGGGGCCAACGCTCTCGCCCAGGCCTCGTAGCCCGCAGAGCGACGACGGTTATACCGAAGAACCCCTGAGGGCGCCGGCTGCGGGAGGAGCCGCCGGCGACTTCGGGGTATGACATGCAGATGAACCGCTTGAAGCCGCTGGTCTCCTGATGGAGTCCTCAGCCGCGGAGGGCACCTTGATGAAGCAGAGGACGCCATGACCGTTACCACTACCTCGCCCGCCGCGGTGGAGGGCAAGGCCCCTGGGATCGGCCGGGTCGCCCGTGTTATCGGCCCGGTCGTCGATGTGGAGTTCGCGCCCGACGAGATCCCCGAGATCTACCGTGCGCTGCGCGTCGATCGCACCATCGACGGGCAGACCGCAACGCTGACGCTCGAGGTCGCGCAGCACATCGGTGACAACACAGTCCGGGCGATCTCCATGCAACAGACCGACGGTCTGGTGCGTGGAGCGCCGGTTCAGGATACCGGTTCACCTATCACGGTTCCCGTTGGCAACGCCACCAAGGGGCACCTGTTCAACGTGCTCGGCGATCCGCTCGACGTCGAAAGCATTGACACCGACGTACGCAGGTCCATCCATGCAACAGCACCGCCATTCGACCAGCTTGAGTCGAAGACGGAGATGTTCACGACCGGCATCAAGGTCATCGACCTGCTTGCGCCTTATGTGCGCGGTGGGAAAATCGGCCTGTTCGGTGGCGCCGGCGTCGGCAAGACCGTCGTCATCCAGGAAATGATCAACCGGGTCGCCACGCAGTTCGAAGGTGTATCGGTGTTCGCCGGTGTCGGCGAGCGCACCCGGGAGGGAAACGACCTGTTCCTGGAGATGACCGAGGCCGGTGTGATCAAGGACACCGCGCTTGTCTTCGGGCAGATGGACGAGCCCCCGGGCACCCGGCTGCGGATCGCTCTCGCCGCGCTGACCATGGCGGAGTATTTCCGGGACGTCCAGAAGCAGGACGTGCTGCTGTTCATCGACAACATCTTCCGGTTCACCCAGGCCGGCGCGGAGGTCTCGACCCTGCTCGGACGTATGCCGAGTGCGGTGGGTTATCAGCCGACCCTGGCCGACGAGATGGGTGTGCTCCAGGAGCGCATCACATCCACCCGCGGTCATTCAATCACTTCGCTCCAGGCAATCTACGTTCCCGCGGACGACATCACCGACCCGGCCCCGCACACCACGTTCACCCATCTCGACGCGACCACGGTGCTCTCCCGGGCCATCTCCGACCTGGGGATCTACCCGGCGGTCGACCCGCTCGACTCGACGTCGCGCATCCTCGACGCCCGCTATCTGGGGCAGGATCACTACGATGTGGCGCGTGAGGTGCAGCGCATCCTGCAGCGTTACAAGGACCTTCAGGACATCATCGCCATTCTCGGTATCGACGAGTTGTCCGAAGAGGACAAGATTCTGGTCAACCGGGCACGGCGCATCCAGCGATTCCTGTCGCAGCCGTTCTTCGTCGCCGAGCAGTTCACCGGCATCCCCGGTAAGTTCGTCCCGCTCGAAGAGACGATCAAGTCCTTCAAGAAGCTGACCGAAGGTGACTACGATCATCTCCCGGAACAGGCTTTCTTCATGTGCGGTGGGATCGAGGACGCGGAGAAGAAGGCGAAGGAACTCTAGCCAAACGGCCGGATTCACCAACTGCAGGGCCCTTGGGATCCGTGCGGTCCAGGGCCGACGACAGCGGGAAGGACGGCAGCGCGATGCCGATGCAGGTGGCGATCGTCTCGCCGGAGAAGGAAGTGTGGTCGGGGGATGCCGACATGGTCGTCGCACGGACCACGGAAGGTGAGATCGGTGTGCTGACCGGGCATGTGCCGCTGCTCGGGGTCCTTGTCGCCGGCGGTCAGGTGCGGGTCACGACAGGCGAGCGCACGCTGACCGTCGAGGTCGACGGCGGATTCCTGTCAGTGACCAGGCAGGGGGTCAGCATCCTGGCTGAACATGCGGTCCTGGCCGGCACCGAGTAAGAGTGGTTGTCCTGATGGCGTGAGCGGCGCGAAAAACCATCTTCGCGCCGCAACCAGGCCGCAGCGTCGTCAGCTGTTGGCGCCCGGCTCCCACAGCACGTCCCCGCCGGGATTGGCGACCCGGGAGAGGATGAACAGCAGGTCGGAGAGCCGGTTGAGGTAGCGGGCGGGAAGCGCGCCGGTACGGTCCGGGTCGGCTTCGCGCAGCGCCCAGACGGACCGTTCCGCGCGGCGGGTGACCGTCCGCGCAACGTGTAGCAGTGCGGCACCGGCGGTACCTCCGGGCAGGATGAACGAGGCCAGCTTCGGGAGGTTCTCGTTGAACCGGTCGCAGGCCTCTTCAAGCCGTTCCACATATGCGGCGGTGACCCGCAGCGGTGGGAAGCCCGGCTTTTCCACGACGGGCGTGCACAGATCCGCACCGACGTCGAACAGGTCGTTCTGCACCCGGGCGAGCAACGCCCGGATGTCCTCGGCGAGTCCGCCGAGTGCCAGTGCCACGCCGATGGCGGCGTTGGCCTCGTCCACGTCCGCGTAGGCCGCGAGGCGCGGGTCGGTCTTGCGGACCCGGGACATGTCGCCGAGCGCGGTGGTCCCGTCGTCCCCGGTGCGGGTGTAGATCCGGGTCAGGTGGATGGCCATGGCGGTCACACTATGCCGCGCTCGGTCGGTCGGTCGCGCGCGCGTTCGGTCGCGCGATCACACCATGGCGGGCGGCCCGACTCGACGCACCGGCCGGCCCGCGCTGACGGCCGGGTGCCCAGGCCATAGCATCGAGTCCCGTGGAACGCTTCGTGGTCAGGGGCGGGTCTCGGCTTGTCGGCGAGGTCGATGTCCCGGGGGCGAAGAACTCCGTGCTCAAGCTGATGGCCGCGAGCCTGTTGGCCCATGGTCGGACGACTCTTCGCGCCGTGCCCGACATTCTGGATGTCGCGGTCATGGCCGATATCCTGCGAGCGCTCGGGGCGACCGTCGAGCGGGATCTCGCGGGCGGCTCGCTGTCGATCGACGTGCCGGCACGGCCCGGTGCGGCGGCCGACAGCGATGTGGTCCGCCGGATCCGGGCGTCCGTCGTCGTGCTGGGTCCGCTGGTCGCCCGCTGCGGCGAAGCCAGGGTGGCCCTGCCCGGCGGGGACGCGATCGGCACCCGCGCTCTGGACATGCACGTCAGCGGTCTGACCAAGCTCGGAGCCATGGTGGATGTCGAGGCGGGCACACTCGTGGCCCGGTCGGCCGGCCGGCTGCAGGGAGCGTCCATCTGGCTGGACTTCCCGAGCGTGGGCGCCACTGAGAACCTGATGATGGCTGGTGTGCTGGCCAAGGGCACGACCGTGATCGACAATGCCGCCCGCGAGCCTGAGATCGCAGATCTCTGCGCGATGCTGACGGCGATGGGTGCGGAGCTTGACGGTGCGGGCACGTCCACGTTGGTGATCGACGGCGTCGACGAACTGCGGCCGACCACGCACTGCACGGTCGCGGACCGGATTGTGGCCGGTACCTTCGCCATCGGCGCGCTGATGACCGGCGGGGACGTGCTGGTCCGGGGTGGGCGTGCCGATCATCTCGACATCGTGCTCGACAAGCTGACCACGGCCGGTGCCGTGGTGGCCGTCCGGCCCGACGGCTTCCGCGTCGTCGCCGACCGGCCGCCGCGGTCGATCGACGTGGTCACCCTGCCGTATCCGGGTTTTCCAACCGATCTCCTGCCGCAGACGATCGCTCTGGAAGCGGTCAGCGAAGGGGTGTCCCTCATCACCGAGAACGTTTTCGAAAGCCGCTTCGTGTTCTGTCGGGAGCTGCTGAAGCTCGGCGCGGAGCTACGCACCGACGGCCATCACGTCATCGTGCGCCGTGCGGACCGCCTGGTCGGCACCCAGGTGGTGGCCTCGGACGTCCGGGCCGGGGCCGGACTGGTGCTGGCTGGCCTGGTGGCTGACGGCATCACAGCGGTCAGTGAGGTCCACCACATCGACCGCGGCTACGGCGGCTTCGTCGAGCAGTTGCGGGCGCTGGGCGCGGACATCCATCGGGAGCCTGCTGAGGCCACGGCGCGGCGGACAGGCTGAACGGTGAGCATGACGCCATGGACCGGCGGCCCACGCCCTATTGCCTGGCGCTCTAGGTACGGCGATCCCGGGGCGGCGTCAGGCCCAGTCTCGCTCGGTGCCCGCGACAACGGCACG
The DNA here is from genome assembly GCF_963555955.1 of Protofrankia sp. Cas3. Taxonomy (NCBI): domain Bacteria; kingdom Bacillati; phylum Actinomycetota; class Actinomycetes; order Frankiales; family Frankiaceae; genus Protofrankia; species Protofrankia sp. Cas3. The sequence goes on along the minus strand of NZ_CAUVXP010000091.1, from coordinate 6,671 downwards.
CGCCCGCATGGAGTCCTCGGGGAACACCATGACGTGCCAGCCGGGTAGGTGGTGGCGGCGGGTGTTCCCGTCGGCGTTCACCTGAATCGGGCCAGGTGGCGCCGCGCCTGACGTCGACCGTATCCCATGCTGACCGAGAAGCTGGCGCAGCCGGGCGGCCTCGGTGGACGTGCGGAGCGTCGCCACGGGCACCAGCATTCCGAAATCGCCGTGGCTGGTGGCGGTAGCATGGCTACCGCGCGGCCGGTTCGGCGCGAACACCCACCGGCACACCGCCACGAGTACGGCGGTGGCGGCGACGGCAATGGCCGGACCGATCGTGTAGTGCAGGCTGTTCAGTGGCACCGTCACCTCCCTGCTGTCCGAGCCGGCGGGTCGGACGGACTACATCGTCTCAGCGCGGCCGATTCCGCGCAGGCGTTCATGCGTGGCTCGCGTCGCAGTTCTGGATCGCTGTGCGGTCGAGATTGCTTCCTCCCCTGCGTCCAGCCCGTTCGTCCTGCCTGGGCGGACCGACCCGGCGCCCGGCGCGTCTGCGTCGCCACTCTGCGACTATGGACACTGACACTGACGCTGGGGGTGAGCCGCTGTACCTGTGGTTCCCGATGCGGCAGCGGTAGGAACGGAGGTCTGGACAACCAGCTGGCCGAGGTTGCGTGATCATGTCTTCTTCGCGCAATGGGAGGCCCCAGGGAAACCTTGCGTCCGGAGTGGGATCCGGCCGTGTCCGACAACCTCTGATCGCCGGGCAGACCCGATCGGTCAGGGCGTGAATCAGGGGGGACGGGAGGCCTGATGGGTGAGAACGCAATGCTTCTTGACGACGGACGTATGGAGATCCAGACGGTACGGTTGACCGGACGGGTCGATGTGCGCACTGTCGGTGATATGCGCATGCGGCTGCATACCGCCATCGACGGCGGCACCGGGCAGCTACGGGTGAACGTGTCCGGCCTGGAGCTGGTCGACCATGCGGGCCTCGGTGTCCTGCTCGGTGGGGCTCGGCGGGCTCGGCGGTCCGGGCGGTCGATGCTCCTGGTCGACGTTCCCGCTGCGCTGGGAAAGCTGCTGGCAGCCAACCGCCTCGGGCGTATCCTGCGGTCCGACGATGCGGACCTGCTGCACGTCGGTCACGCCTGATGCGGCTATCCGGCAGGTCCCTGATGCGGCTATCCGGCAGGTCCCTGATGCGGCTAACCGGCAGGTCCCTGATGCGGCTAACCGGCAGGTCACAGCCTCGCGCTGTGCGCTGACGGCCCGCCGGTCGCTTGTGGTCCCCCGGCTCCATGACGTTGCGATCGGTCGTGGGATGATGGTTCCGGCCGGGGAGGGACATGCTCGACGTCGATGCGCAGCAGTTGAGTCCAACGGACGGTCCGGCTTACCGACAAGGTGGTGACCAGTCCGGTGACCAGCGGCGGACAGCGCTCATCGTGGGCGCGTTCGCGTTGGCGATTGTGGTGGGTGTGGTCATCGGTCTGGTAACCGCGCCCGAGGCCAGGACCACCCCGGCGGCAGTGGCGACGACCGCCGCGCCACCGTCGTCCGAGCTGCAACCGGCGCTGGACCCACCCACCTGGGAGAACAGCCGCCATCCGGGGACGGCGCACCAGATGCGGGTGCGGGAGTCCGACCGCCGTGCCTTGAGCGCGAGCCTCGCGTACGCCCTGCGGGAAAACGGCGCGGGCACCATGACCACGGCGGACGTCGTCATCCCACCGGGAAAGCTTTTCTACGGTGCTGTGGAAGGTCGCGACAGCACTGTGGACGAGTACTGGGCCGTCGGCCTGGCGCAGGTGGCCGGCGTGACCCCGGCGCCGCCCAACCCGCACGTGTGGCAGCGGATCGCCAACGGCCCCTGGACGCAGCTCGTGTCGGGGCCGGGTGCCTGCGACAGGCTGCCGGCTGTCCTGTTCACCGTGTGGCAGGGGCGTCCGGGTCTTTGCTCGAGCGCGTGACGTTACCTGTCGGTAGGCTCCTTGCCATCAGACGACCCCTCGGGAGGGTGTGGCGATGGCCGACGCGGCGCGGCGGGACCAGCCGGAGCAGGCTCGTCCACAGCGGGACCGGCCGTGGATCATCCGGACCTATGCGGGTCATTCCAACCCGGTGGAAACCAATGCACTGTACCGGCGGAATCTGGCCAAGGGGCAGACCGGGCTCTCGGTCGCGTTCGATCTGCCGACCCAGACCGGCTATGACCCCGACCACGAGCTCGCCCGTGGTGAGGTCGGCAAGGTAGGCGTGCCGATCGCGCACATCGGCGACATGCGCGCGCTGTTCCACGACATTCCGCTGAGCCAGATGAACACGTCGATGACGATCAATGCGACGGCCATGTGGCTGCTCGCGCTGTATCAGGTTGTCGCCGAGGAACAGGGTGCGGACGCGGCGACGCTGGCCGGCACGACCCAGAACGACATCATCAAGGAGTACCTCTCCCGCGGAACGTACGTGTTCCCGCCGGTGCCCTCGCTTCGGCTGATCACGGACGTGGTCGCCTACACGGTGACCGAGATCCCGACGTGGAACCCGATCAACATTTGCAGCTACCACCTGCAGGAGGCCGGTGCCACACCCGTCCAGGAGATCGCCTACTCGATGTGCACGGCCATCGCCGTGCTCGATGCGGTGGTCGCCTCGGGGCAGGTGCCGGCCGAGCGCGTCGGCGAGGTCTGCGCGCGGATGTCGTTCTTCGTCAACGCAGGCGTTCGCTTCGTCGAGGAAATGTGCAAGATGCGGGCGTTCGTGGCGTTGTGGGACGCGCTGCTGCGGACCCGGTACGGGGTCACCGATCCCCGGCACCGGCGGTTCCGCTATGGCGTCCAGGTCAACTCGCTCGGCCTGACCGAGGCGCAGCCGGAGAACAACGTCATCCGGATCGTGCTGGAAGCCCTCGGGGCGACGCTGTCGAAGGATGCCCGTTGCCGGGCCCTGCAGCTGCCGGCGTGGAACGAGGCCCTCGGCCTGCCCAGACCGTGGGACCAGCAGTGGTCCCTGCGCATCCAGCAGATTCTCGCCTACGAGACCGACCTGCTGGAGTACCCCGACATCTTCGAAGGCTCGGTCGTCGTCGAACGGCGGGTGGCCGAACTGGTCGAAGCGGCCCAGGGCGAGATCGACCGGGTGCAGGCGATGGGCGGTGCGGTGGCCGCGGTCGAAAGCGGCTACATGAAGTCCCAGCTCGTCGGCTCGCAGGCGAACCGTCGGATGCGCATCGAGTCCGGCGAGGACGTGGTGGTCGGCGTGAACACCTTCACCGCCACCGAGCCGAACCCGCTGCTCGCCGACCTGAGCGCGGCGATCCAGACCGTCGACCCGGCGGCGGAGGCCGCCGTCTGTGTCGATCTCGCAGCCTGGCGGGCCGGGCGCGACGCGCGCGCCGTGGACGAGGCGCTGCGGGGCCTGCGGGACGCGGCCAAGACCGATACGAACCTGATGGCCGCGACGGTGGCCTGCGCCCGGGTCGGGGTGACCACAGGGGAGTGGGCCGGGGTCCTGCGGGATACCTTCGGTGAGTACCGGGCGCCGACCGGGGTGTCCGGCGCTTCGGTGCATGCTGGTGGCGCTGAGCTCGCCGGCGTCCGGGACAGGGTCGCGCAAACCGGGCGGGAGCTGGGGCGCCGGTTGAAGTTCCTCGTCGGTAAGCCCGGCCTGGACGGGCATTCCAACGGCGCCGAACAGATCGCCGTACGCGCCCGCGACGCCGGGTTCGAGGTCGTGTACCAGGGCATCCGGCTGACCCCGGCGCAGATCGTCGCAGCCGCGGTGGAGGAGGACGTGCACGTCGTGGGGCTGTCGGTGCTCTCGGGTTCGCACATGGAGCTGGTACCGCAGGTCCTCGACGGGATGCGGGCGGCCGGTGTCGGTGACGTGCCTGTCATCGTCGGCGGCATCATCCCGGCGGTGGATGCCGAGCGGCTCAGGGCGCTGGGGGTGGCGGCGGTCTACACACCGAAGGACTACGGTCTCACGGAGATCATGGGCGGGATTGTGGCCGTCGTCCGGGCCGCGAACGGCCTGAGTTGATCGCTCGAGTTGATCGTCCGAGTTGATCGTCCGAGCTGATCGTCCGAGCTGATCGTCCGAGCTGATTGCCTGGGAGCGCGAGCGTGGTGGTGCGGGGTGGCCGGGGGCCGCGTAGCGTCCGGAGGGTGATGGCTGACACGAGCACCCGTCGGGGAGACTCGGCGGCACCGGGCACCGGGCGGGCCCGACATGACACCGGGTCGCAGAACGACACCGGTCCGGCCGAGCGTCCCGTCTCGCTTCGGGATGCTGTCGCACTGGCCACCCGCGCGCATGCCGGCCAGCTCGACAAGGTCGGCGACGACTACATCGGCCATCCGCTCCGGGTGATGGAAGCGGTCGGTGACGCCGCGCAGCGGGCCGGGGTCGACCCTGACCAGGCCCGGATGGTCGCGGTGCTGCACGACGTCGTCGAGGACACCGATGTCACCCTGGCGACGCTGACCTCCCTCGGTTATCCGTCCGATGTCGTCGCGGCGGTCGACGCACTGAGTCACCGTGATGGAGAGTCGGTGGAGCACTACCTCGCCCGGGTAGCCGGCAACCCCCTGTCGGTTGTGGTGAAACGGGCGGACATGGCCGACAACAGCAACCCGGCACGGCTGGCCAGGCTGCCGCGGGATCAGGCGGACCGTTACGCACGGCGTTATTCCGGTCGTATCCGGCTGCTCGACGACCTTGTCGCCCAACATGGAGCCGCCATCCGCACGGTGGACCGGATGCGGACGGTATAGGGACGCGGCAGCACGTGGAGACGGGCAGTCACCGCGACACTCTGCGCGGCCCTCCCGTTCACCCAGCGTTGGACCCAGGTGACCGACTTCCAGCGGGCGCTCTACCTGATCACGCTGTTGACGATCGCCGCCGCGTCCGCGCTGCTGATCGGCCCGGTGGCCTACCACCGGATGGTGTTCCGCCGGGGCGCACGGGCCCAGCTGGTTACCGCTGCCAACACCATGGCGCTGACTGGATTGATCATGTTGGGCGTGGGGATCAACGCTGCCGTCCTGCTCATCGTCGACGTGGTCATGGGGGTGCTGGCGACCGCACTCATCAGCTCGGCGAGCGTGGCGTTCTTCATCGTGTTGTGGTGGGTTCTGCCTTGGCTCACCCGACCGGATCGACGCGACGGCGGCGGGGCAGGTCGGGATCCCGACCACAGGATGAGCGGGGTCGCCGGATCGGCTGACGGCAAGCGGGTGTAGGTGGACGGGCGGGTGCACACAGACGAGCGGGTGTAGGGAGCGATGTCGCGGCACGGTAGCGTCCGGGGCTGTGCGTCTTGTGATTGCCAGGTGCAGCGTCGACTACGTGGGTCGGCTGACGGCTCATCTGCCCAGCGCGGTTCGACTGCTGCTGGTGAAGGCCGACGGGTCGGTGTCCATCCATGCGGACGGGCGCGCCTACAAGCCGTTGAACTGGATGAGCCCGCCATGCGTGATCGCCGAGGCGGACGGCGTCTGGCGGGTGACCAACCGAGCCGACGAACAGCTCGTCATCACCCTCGAAGAGATCATGCATGACTCGTCGCACGATCTCGGTGTGGACCCGGGCCTGCAGAAGGACGGCGTGGAGGCGCACCTGCAGGTGCTGCTCGCCGACCGCCCGGATGCCATCCGCGACGGCCTCACCCTGGTACGTCGGGAGTACGAAACGGGGATCGGGCCGGTCGATCTACTTTGTCGCGACACCGACGGTGGGAGTGTTGCCGTCGAGGTGAAGCGCAAGGGCGAGATCGACGGCGTCGAGCAGCTGACCCGCTATCTCGCCCGACTGGAGGCGGACCCGTTCCTGCCGCATCCGGTGCGTGGGATCCTGGTCGCGCAGTCGATCACACCGCAGGCGCGGCTGCTGGCCGCGGACCGCGGTCTGGGCTGCGTCACGGTCGACTACGACTCCCTGCGCGGACTGGCGCCCGCGATCCCGACCCTGTTCTGACCGTTCAGATTCGCAGGCTTGTGCCGCCGGTTGCGATGCCGGTTGCGATGCCCATCAGTCACAACAGATGAACTATAGTTGCGGTGGATGCTGAATGGCTCGACTCTGCGACGGTTCGTGTAATGCTACGCAACGTGAATTTACCTGTACCGGACAGTGGTCGCTGATCCTTTTCCCGGGTAGCGGCCCGTTCGTCTTCTGATTTCCACCGTGGGTACCTCGATGTGCCCGCGGTGATCTGTCGTCGGTGTTCTGTTCGTGTTGTTGAACTCCGACGACGAGGACGGCGATGGCTGGCCCGCAAATGCAGCAGGTGACGAATACCCGAAAATTATTGATCCGCGCACAGGTGAACCAATCGAGGCCCCTCCCTCCGGGTTGCCGAAGGTACCACCCTCCCAGCGTGTTCCATGGGGGCCCAACAAAGAGGATCATTCCTCGCGAGTATGGCGGTACGAATGAATTCAATAATCTGGTTCCTGTGCTCCACGTCCTACATCAGCAAGAACTCAATTCTTGGTGGATGAGTTATGGCGGTTGAAGTCGTAGAGGCGCTGGATCGTTTCCGTTCCTATCTCGAACCCAGGGATGGTATTGGCAACAATCCATTCAAGCTAGGTTGCTCGTTTGAGCGGCCTGCGACGGAAGAGGAGATCGCTTCGGCCTGGACGGCTGATATTCCGGCCGAGATGATCGACTTATGG
>NZ_CAUVXP010000090.1:0-24769 GCF_963555955.1 Protofrankia sp. Cas3 | reverse complement strand
ACGTAGTAGACAAGCAGGACGTCCCCGGCCTCCCGGGCTGCGGTGCTGACCGCACGGTCGAACACGATCGGGTCGCTCGGGTCGACCAGCGTGCGCAGCCCCGTGTCGGGCAGGCCGCAGCGGTCCACCAGGCACCGTGCCAGATCGGCAATGGTGTCGGGGACCGCGGGAACGTCGGGCAGCCGTGATCCCGGGCCATGTCGGCCGGTTCCGACGAGCAGCACCCGTACCCCCGGGTTGGACAATCCGGTCACGGCACGCGGTCTGCCTCGGAACTACCCGTGGGGCCGGCGGTCTCGTCGCTGGCAGGCCGGTCCGGCACGGCTCCCGGCCTGGTGAGTGCCCGGTCAAACCGCTCGAGCTCGTCCCGGAGGCTGGCTGCATCCAACCCCCGCACCCGGCGTGCCGACACTCGGAAGGTGGTTCGATCGTCCCGCCGTTCCACGGTGATGTCCAGGTCGCCGTGCCGGCTCCGGATCCAGGAGACCAGGCCGGCGACCAGTACCGACGCGGCTCCGCCCGGACCCAGCGTCATGACCAGTGTGTCGAGGGCCGACCCCAGGGTGCCGGGCGCCGGCGACTGCTCGACGAACTCCACCCGGCCTCGTAACTCATCCTCCGCGACCAGCCAGGCATGCAACGACCGGAGGTCGTCCGCGGCGCCGCCGGTGAGCCGCACTGTCACATCCACGTGCCCCTCCGAAACCGATCTGTAACCGGAGAGTACACAAAACGGGCGCGACGTCAGCGCGGCAATCGGCCAGGCGACAATCAGTCAGACGGCATCCGGACGGACGGCAGTTCGTCGGCGGAGCGCGTCGCGCGGGCACCCGCGCTGTCGCCCGCGAGCGCGAGGGCGAGGAGCAGCCGAAATCCCAGACCCACCCCGAGGGCAAGCCGCAGCGGCAGGTACCCGGGCCCGGGGTACTGCCGGAACAGGTAGCGGAGCATGCTGCGGTGATGCGCGATCACCATCCGCCGTGAGGTGCGCTTCGTGGAGTGGCCGCCCAGGTGCTCCACGACGGCGGTGGGTACGTAGACCAGCTGCCAGCCGAGCAACCCGAGCCGCCGGCCCAGATCCACATCCTCCATGAACATGAAGTACGCCTCGTCGAACCCGTCGACCGCCTCGAAGGCCCGACGCCGCAGCAGCTGGCATGACCCCGACAGCCAGCCGGCGGTCGTCTCGACCGGGGTGGCCCGTTCCCGGCGGTAGGCGGTCGTCCACGGGTTCGTCGGCCAGCACCAGCCGAGCAGGGCATGGCCGATCCCACGCCGCAACGAGGGAAGTTCGCGGGCAGACGGGTAGAGCACGCCCCCCGGATTGGTGATGGCCGGGCCGAAGGCCCCGGCCCCCGGCCAGCGGCTCGACGCCTCCAGGAGTTCGTCGAGCGATCCGGGTGTGAACGCGATGTCGGCGTTGGCCACGACCAGCCACGGCGCGCCGGCGCCGGCCGCCCCCCGGTTGGCCGCGCTGCCATACCCAAGGTTGCGCCCGGTACGCAGTAACCGGACTTCCTCGCGCTCGGCCACCGCGGCGGTACCCGCGTCCAGCTCCGGGGAGTTGTCCACGACAACCACCTCGTACGGCTGCACCGTGGCCTTGGTCAGGGAATCCATGAACGGACCAAGCACCTCACCAGAATGGTAGGCCACGACCACGATACGGATCTGCGGCTCGGCGACACCAGCATCCGACCGCCCACCCTGATGATCCACCTGATAATCAAGCGGCCGCGCCGAAGCCCCCACGTCCTGCACGTTCACCGACCCGCCCTCACTGGCCCATCCCATTGGTCCATGGCATGAGAGTCCATGCCATGCCATGCCGGCGCGCGTGCGCCCAGCTCTCCCCTGAACCGTGTTGGCCAGGATGCCACCGGCGCGTCGGGGGTCGCGCGTCGGGGGGTCGGGCCTGCTGGCCAAACGGCAGGAGGCAGGTGCGGACTGTCGGGTCAGCTGTCGGCGGCTGCCCGCGCGTAGCTCGCCAGATGCGCCTCGGCGCTCGCCGCCCAGGTGAACTCCCGGGCGCGGGTGAGCCCGGCCTGGGCCAGGGCGCCGCGCCGCTGGGCGTCGTCGACCAGCGCACGCATCTCGTGGGCGATCGAGTCGATGTCCGGCTGGGTGTAGGCGACGGCGTCGCCGCCCACTTCGGGCAGCGAGAGCCGCGGCGTCGTCAGTACGGGCGCGCCACAGGCCATCGCCTCCAGCACGGGCAGCCCGAACCCCTCCCCGTGGGAGGGGTAAGCGACCAGCAATGCGCCGCCCAGATAGCCGGGAAGGTCGGAGAACCGCAGGTAGCCTGGTCGGATGACCTTCAGGTGGGACGGGACCGAGGCGACCGCGGCATCCACGTCGTCGTCCCAGCCCGAACCGCCGGCAAGCACCAGTGCGGGCGCATCCGGGCGCCCGTGGACGGCCTCGGCCCAGCCACGGATCAGGTTCGGCACGTTCTTGCGCGGCTCGAGCATGCCGAGGAAGGCGACGTACCGGCTGTCAGCCAGACCGAGCCGAAGGCGGACCCGGCGCTTGTCCTCCTCGGTGGGCGGGTGGAAGGTCGACGTGTCCACCCCGTGGTAGGCGACATCCGTCGCGGTCGAGTCACCCTCGAGGACCCGGATCAGCTCGTCGCGGGTGGCCTTGGACGGAACGATGATCCTCTTCGACTTACGCACGGCGGTGCGCATCGCCGAACGGAAGAACGTCCCCTTCACGGCGGTGTGCATCTCTGCCTCTGTGAAGAACGTGACGTCGTGGATGGTCACGCACACGGGCTGGGATGTGCGCAGCGGCATCGTGTAGTGCGGCGAATGGATGACCTGCGCCCCCACCTGATGGGCGACCAGCGGCAGGCCGGTCTGTTCCCAGGCGAGGCGGGCCGGCCGGTGCGCGATCGCGGCCGGCCCCGGCACCACGTTGGCGTGGGGCGCCATCCGGCCGTACCGTTCGTAATCGGATCGTTGGCAGACGAGAGCCAGGTCGGCGCCTGCCGCATCCAGGGCAGCCACCAGACCGTCGACATAGCGACCGACGCCGCCGCGATCGGCTGGGACCGCGGTGGCGTCGACGAGCACCCGGGGAGACACGGCGCTCCTTCCGACTGGCGGCATGTTTCGCACCGCTAGGCTGCTTGGGGCCTCCGGGTGCGCGAGAAGAACCATGATCGCACGCCCGTCGGCCCACCTAGATTCCTTAGGGCCACCGGCGACGCTGGAAGATCCATAATTGCGCCGTCTTCGGCCCGCTGGCAAGACTACGCCCGCCCCCGATCCTTGGTGGTCAAGGCCCGGGAGTCGGTAAGTTGACGGTAGAGGGACCAGACGGTCTCTGCCGCCCCATTCCAGGTAAAAGCGGCCGCTCTCGCCCGTCCGTCCGCGGCCAGCCGGCGCCGCAGGCCCTCGTCGGTGACCACGGCCGCGACCGCGCGGGCGAGCGCCCCCGGGTCCGCCACCGGCACGGTCACGACGGCGTCCCCCCCGACCTCCACCAACGCGGGGATGTCGGAGACGATCGCGGGGACGCCATGGGCCATCGCCTCGATGACCGGCAGCCCGAAGCCCTCTGAGCGGCTCGGCGCGAGCAGTGCGGTGGCCCGTGACAGCACCACCGCGAGGTCCGCGTCCTCAAGACGCCCCAACGAATGGATCCGGGCCGGGTCCAGGCCCACCCGCGCGGCTTCGACCCGCAGGTCCAGCCCACCCCAACCGGGTGAACCGACATGCACCAGCGGCAGGTCGGGCGCAGCGGACGCGGCAGGCCCGACGGGCTCAGCCAGCTCAGCCAGCGCGGCCAGCTCAGCCAGCGCGGCCAGGACGGTGTCCAGACCCTTGCGGGGCTCGAGGGTGGCCAGGGTGAGCAGATACCCGCCGCCCGGAAGGCGGAGCCGGGCGGCGCGGGCATCTGCGTCCGCCGGGATGGTCACGACCGCCTCGGCCACGCCCTCGCCGATGACGTGCAGCCGGTCGGCCGGGATCGGCAGATGTGCCCGAAGGTCGGCGGCGACGGCCCTGGTCGGCACGATCACGGCATCGGCCTGGCGGGCCGCGCGCGCGCCCATCTGGCGGTGCCACCGGGCGCCGTGGGTGCTCAGGGTGTGCGGATGGGTCCACGGCACGGCATCGTGGATCGTCACCACGAGCGGCACCCCGCGCCGCCGCGGCGGGACGAGCAGCGTGGGGGCGTGCACAATCCCCACAGCGCTCGGCGCCGGCCCGTAGCCGCGCAGCCACGCGGTGGCAAGACCGCGTCGGGGCAGCGGCAGCCGGATGGGACCGACCACGCCCGGCACCGCCGCGCCGTCCGCTTCGCGTTCTCCCCGCCAGGCACACCAGCTGATGACCGCCTCGCCCGGCCGCGCCGTCCTGGCGAGCGCGGCGGCGAGCTCAGCGGAGTAACGCCCCGTTCCGCCCGGCACCGGCGCCAGCATCTGCTCAACTAAGAATCCGACCCGCACAAACGAGCATCCTTGCGTATTGATCGCCGACGTCAACCATCGCACGTCGCGTCCGCCGTGGCTCGGCCCCATCCGCCGTGGCTCGGCCCATCCACCGGGACGGCCACGGCGATGATCGTCCCATCCACCGGTGCGGCCACGGCCATGATCGGCCCATCCACCGGGGCGGCCACGGCCATGATCGGCCCATCCACCGGGGCGGCCACGGCCATGATCGGCATATGTTTGTCGCTGTGTACGCTTTACGGCCGAATAGGCGTACCTAACGACAAACTCACGCCGATCTTGCCAGCGGTCAGGCCATGATCCCTCCACGAAACACCCATTCGATACGAATTCTGTCGGAGGCGGCTGCCAGAATCGCCGCCATGTCGAACGCCCGCATGCCGGCCGTGAGCCGCGAGACCGCGCTCGCCGTGGCGCCCGATGCAGCTTCGGCGAAAGCAGCGGAGAAGCTTGCCGTTCCCGGGCTCTGGCCGATGACGGGCGGCGACGACGACGCGTTGTGGGGGGAATGTACGGGCAGCGGCAAGACCCCCTACCGGGTCGTCGTAGCCCGCGCCGACCACGCCACGACATGCTCCTGCCCGAGCCGGAAGTTCCCCTGCAAGCACGCCATCGGTCTGTTGCTCCTCGCCGCGGCCGCCAGCGGGCTGCCCTTCGGTTCCGGCACGGACGCGGACGGTGAGCCGCCGGCCTGGGCCACCGCATGGCTCAACCGACGAGCGGCGCGGACCACCGCTGCGGCATCTCGTGCCACCCAGGCCACCGCCGCCCCCGCTCCCGAGCGGGCGGCGGCCGCCGCCCGTCGGGAGGCAACCCGCGAGGCCAGAGTCGACGCCGGCGTCGCCGAGCTGCGCCGCTGGCTGGCCGACCTCGCCGCCGGCGGTCTCGGCGCCGCCCAGCTCAAGCCGGCGGCCTGGTGGGAGGCGACCGCCGCGCGGATGGTCGACGCGCAGGCCCCCGGCCTCGCCGACGTGATCCGCGCGATGGCGGAGATCGCCACCACCGCGGCCGGGCCGCCCGACTGGCCGTCCCGACTCACCGACCGGCTCGGCCTGCTGCACCTACTGTGCGAGGGCTGGACCCGCCGCGTCGAGCTGCCCGCCGACCTCGTGGCGGTCCTGCGTGACCGGGTCGGCTTCACCGTCCCGACCGCGGCGGTGCTCGCCGGTGAGCGGGTCGTCGGCGGTGTCGACGTACTCGGGGCCCGCACGTTCATGGCCGGGAAGGTCCAGGGCCGCCGGCAATGGTTACGCCTGGTTGACTCGGCACGGTCCGCGGTCGTCCTCGACTTCGCAGTCGCCGGCCAGTCGATGCTTCCGGCCTTGCCGGCGGGGTCGAGGGTCCACGCCGAGCTCGCGCCCTACCCGGGCCGGCTGCCGGTGCGGATGGTGATCGCCGCGACCGCGGGCGCCCACGAAGCCGAAGGCCTTGCCCCGACGGGCACCGCTTCCTACGCGTCCACCTGGCGCGAGGCGTTGGCCGACCTCGCGTCGACGCTGGCCGGTGACCCGTTCGTCGATGTCGTCGTGGTGACCGTGCGCGACGTCACGGTACTACCACCGATTGATGCAGACCTGGAGACCATGCGGGGCGGCGGCTGGCTGCTGCGGGACCGGGTAGGCGAGGCGCTGCCGCTCGCCGCCGATGCCACCCCTGAATGGGGATGGCAGATGCTCGCCGTCGGTGGTGGGCGCGGGCTCGACGTAGTCGCGGAATGGGACTCGTTCGCGCTGACCCCGCTGACCGCAACGCCGTCGCGAGACCTGGAGCGGCCCGCCGGCATCACTGCCCCCGGCGGGGAACCGGCCATCGACCCGTCGGCCGGCAACGCCATCCCTGTGCCGACCCCGAGATGCCCTGTGCCGACCCCAGGTTGGGCGGATCTGGTCGACGCGGCGGTCGTCGGCGCGGACCGCCGCCCACCCCCGACCATCCCCTGCTTGCCCGACCCGGCAGACCGGCCCGCCATTGACGGGCTCAACGAAAGCGACGGGCTCGGTGGAAGCGAGGCTGCGCGGCGCCTGTTGCGGCTTGCCGCGCTCGCCGCGGTGACGCGCCGTGCCGGGCAGCTCCCCGGCGACGCCGCCGCGGTGGCAGCCCCGCCTGCCGCTCCTGTCGACGAGCCGCCGCCCTGCCCGCGTGCCGCAGCGCTCACGCTCACAACCGAGCTGTCCGCCGCCGATACGGCGGCCCTCGAAGAATGGCTGGATCTGCTCGCCGAGGGCGGTTGGCGCCCTCCGGACAGCCTGCTGTGCCCGCTGATCAACCTCGGCCGACGCTCGGTCGCGATCCGCGGACGGCTGGGCCGGATCCTCGGCCCGCGCGGCCGCTGGTTCGCCGCACTACATCCGGATGGCGGTTGGGCCGCGATCACCAACCCCGCCGGCTGGTCGACCGCGACCGCGCCAGCGCGGCGTTCGCTCATCAACGCCCTGCGCCAGCGCGACCCGGCTGTTGCCGTCGGCCTGCTGCGCGACGCGACGGGCAGCGCGCCATCCCCAGCCGACCAGCCCTTCGCACCGTTTCGGACAGCAAGTGGCGCCGAACGCCTCGGGTTCATCGAGGCGCTGCGGGTCGGTCTCGGGCCGTGGGACGAGGAGCTGCTGGAAGCAGCCCTCGACGACCGACGCGCCGACGTGCGCGCGGCCGCCGTCGGTGTGCTGCTCATGCTGCCCGACACCCGATTCGAGGCACGCGCCGCCGCCCGCACCGCGGAAACCATCGTGGTAAGCCGTCGCAAGCTTCGCATCCGGCCACCGACGCTGTGCACGCAGGAGATGACCCGCGACGGCATCAGCATCACCGACGGACAGGCACGCCAACCGCGCGACAGCATCTCGGACGTGTATGCGAGGCTGCTGGCCTCGGAGCTGAACCGTGTCGACCCCCGGCTGTGGACCGAACGCACCGGCCTGTCCCCGGAGCGGTTCCTGAGCGCCAAGGTCGTCTGGGAGCCTACCGCGACCCCTGCCTCGATCAGTATTCCTGAATGCCTGATCCAGCCGGTCATTCGACACCGCAACGCCGAGTGGGCACTCGCACTGATCCCCCGGGTCGGCCCGAACCATCAGGCGATGCTGATCGACTGCCTAGCCGAACCCGACCGCACCCGGGCGCTCAACGTGGCGCTCAACGTAATGCCCAACGTGGCGCCCAAGAGCGTCTGGTCCCGATCCGGTCGCCCCGACCGCGCCGGTGACCCTCGCCGGGAGCGTTCCATGACGATTCTCGCCGCTGTCAGCGGCCGGTGGTCCGCCGAGTTCACCCGGGCAGCAGGCTCGACGCTGGCCGCGCTGTTCTCCGAGCCGATCGACGACCCCGGCGCGGGTGCACGGGCGCAGGCGCGGGAGCGGGCGCTGTTGACCGGCGTCGCCCACCGTCTGCATCCGGACGTGGGCCTCCCCGACCTGGACCCGGCGACCATACGGACCGAGATGTTCGCCGACCACCAGCGGCTGGTCGCCACGATCAGCGACCGACGAACCCGCCGCGACACCCTGCTGTCCCGGTCGGGACATCCCAGCTGAGGCCGGCGACCGCTTCGCCATCCCGTCCTGGTACACCGTTCGCCCCGCAGAAAGGTTCTGTCATGACCACGTCGACAGCAACATCCGCCACCGCCACCCACGGCGGCGCTACCCACGGCAGCGCGCCGGTCGCGGATGATGCGGCTGGTTCCAGCCCCCAGCTGCTGCGCCCGCACGCCGAGCGGGCCTTCGCCGCCGAACTGGCCGCGCTCGCCGCCACCGACAACCGGCCCCGGCCGCCGTCCTGGAAACTGTCCCCCTGGGCCGTCGTCACATACGTGCTCGGCGGAACACTCGACGACGGCACCGTCATCACCCCGAAGTACATCGGTGCCCGGCGGCTCGTCGAGGTCGCCGTCGCCACCCTCGCCACCGACCGGGCGCTGCTGCTCCTAGGCAGTCCGGGCACGGCGAAGTCATGGCTGTCGGAACATCTCGCCGCCGCGGTATGTGGCGACTCCACCCTGGTCGTCCAGGGCACCGCGGGCACGTCCGAGGACACGGTCCGCTATGGCTGGAACTACGCCCGGCTCATCGCCGAGGGACCATCCGCGGAGGCGCTGGTGCCCTCCCCGGTGATGCGCGCGATGACCCGCGGCGCCATCGTCCGGGTGGAGGAACTCACCCGGATGGGCGCCGAGGTCCAGGACGCGCTCATCACCGTGCTCTCGGAGAAGACCCTGCCCGTCGCGGAGCTCGCCGACGAGGTGCAGGCCGTCGCCGGATTCAACGTGATCGCCACCGCCAACGACCGTGACCGCGGAGTCAACGAGATGTCGTCGGCGCTGCGGCGCCGGTTCAACACCGTCGTCCTCCCACTGCCGGCGACCGAGGACGCCGAGGTCGAGATCGTCACCCGCCGCGTCGCCGACCTCGGCCGCGCCCTGGACCTGCCCGCCGAACCACCAGCCGACGTCGAGGTCCGGCGCGTCGTGCGGATATTCCGGGAGCTGCGCGCGGGGGTCACCGTCGACGGCCGCACGACGCTGAAGACGCCGACCTCGACGCTGTCCACCGCGGAGGCGATCAGCGTGATCACCGGCGGGATGACGCTGGCCACCCACTTCGGCGACGGCAGGCTGTCCGCCGAGGATGTCGCCGCCGTGCTCATCGGAGCCGTCGTCAAGGACCCGTCGACCGACCCGGTGGCCTGGCGGGAGTATCTCGAAGGCGTCGTCCGCGGCCGCCGCGGCTGGTCGGACCTGTACCGGGCCTGCCGCGACCTCGATGCGGACACGTTCGCCGGATGAGCGTCACCGTCCTGGGCATACGCCATCACGGGCCGGGCTCCGCGCGGGCGGTCGCCGCGGCTCTCGCTGAGATCAACCCCGACCTCATCCTCGTCGAAGGTCCCGCCGAGGGGGACGGCGCGCTGGCGTACACCGGTTCACTGACCCCGCCGGTGGCGCTGACCGTCTACGCCATCGACGAACCCCGCGATGCCGCGTTCTGGCCGCTCGCCGAGTTCTCCCCGGAGTGGCAGGCGTTGCGGCACGGCGCCGCCGCCGGCATCCCGGTCCGGTTCATCGACCTGCCGTTCGGGAACACCCTGACGCTGCTCCGCCAGCAGCGGGCCGCAACGCTCACCGAGCCCCGACAGGCTGACAACCCGGCCGAGATCCACAGTGAAAGGCCGGCGGAGGGCGCCAATCCGGACACGGTCGGCTCGCACCCGGTCGATCCGGACCCGTCGACTGCTGGCGGGGACGCGGAGCCCGTCCCCGCCGCGCCGCTCATCGACGACCCGCTCGGCTGGCTGGCGCTGGCCGCCGGGCACGACGACCCGGAGCGCTTCTGGGAGGACCTCGTCGAGCACCGCCGCGTCGACCCCGACAGACCTGGCGGACCCGGCGGCAGGAGCGAGGCCCTCGCCCTGTTCGCCGCAGTCGCCGAGGCGATGACTCAGCTGCGTGCCGACCACGGCGACCCCGCCGCGGCGGCCGGTGGGAGCATCGTCGGCGCCGGGCCAGTCGCCCAACCCTCCGCCGAGATCGCCCGGCAGCGCCGGGAACAGATGCGTGAGGCGCACATGCGTCTGGAGATCCGTAAGGCCGGCAACGGCGCGGACGCCGCCGCCCGCATCGCGGTGATCTGCGGGGCGTGGCACGTCCCGGCGCTGACCGGGACGGCTGGAGCGACCTCAGTGACCGCCGACCGGGAACTGCTGCGTGGCCCCCGACCTGTGCGCACGGCGACCACCTGGGTGCCGTGGACACACGCCCTGCTCGCCACCGCGTCCGGCTACGGCGCGGGCATCACCTCACCCGGCTGGTACCAGCACCTGTGGTCCGCGCCGGACCAGGTGACGGCCCGCTGGGTGGCCCGGGTGGCATCTCTGCTGCGCGCAGCCGACCTGCCGGCGTCCCCCGCGTCCGTGGTCGAAACCGTCCGTCTCGCCGAAACCCTCGCGGCTGTGCGTGACCGCTCCCTGCCCGGACTGACCGAGCTCACCGACGCTGTGCTCGCCGGGCTGTGCGCCGGTGACCCGGTGCCGCTCGAGGTCGTCCGCGAACAGCTCGTCGTCGGCGATGTACTCGGCGCGGTCGGCGCCGATGCGCCTGCCGTACCGCTGGCCGCCGACCTTGCCCGGACCCAGCGCCGGCTCCGGCTGCAGCCCACCGCCGCCGACCGCGCCATCCGGCTGGACCTGCGCAAGGACACCGACCGCGAACGCAGCCGGCTTCTGCACCGGTTGCGGCTGCTCGACGTGCCGTGGGGGACCCCGGTGGTCACAGCCAGCACCGGCACCTTCACCGAGGCGTGGACGCTGCGCTGGGATCCGGCGTACGCCGTCGCGGTGATCGCTGCCGCCCGTCACGGCGCGACCGTCGCCGACGCGGCCGCCTCGGTCGTCACCGAACAGGCCCGCAGCGCTGCCGACCTGCCGACTATCACCGGCATGCTCGAACAGGTCGTGCTCGCCGGCCTGCCCGACGCCCTGGCGGCGGTCACCGCGGGGCTCGAACGCCGCGCCGCCGGCACCGGCGACATCGCCCATCTGATGGCGGCGCTGGCACCGCTGGCCCGCGTCCACCGCTACGGCGACGTGCGCGCCACCGACACCACCCTGGTCACCACGCTGGCCGAAAGCCTGATGGTACGGATCTGCGCAGGGCTGCCCCCGGCCTGTCAGAGCCTCGACGACGACGCGGCGAGAACCGTGGCCGCCGCCGTGGACACCGCCGACACCGCGTTCCGGCTGATCGCCGACCCCGAGCACGTCGGCCACTGGCACACCGCGGTTCGTGCCGTCGCCGACGCCTATGGCGGGAACAGTCTGGTCACCGGCAGATGCGCGGGGATCCTGTCGGACGCGGGCGAGATCGACCCGGCGGACGTCGCGGTCCGCCTCGCTCGGGCGTTGTCCGCGGCCGGCGGCGCTCCGGCCGACGCCGCCCAGTGGCTGGCGGGCTTCCTCGGCGTCTCCGGATCGGTACTGGCCCGCAACCCGGGGCTGCTCGGTCTCATCGACGCATGGCTGAGCTCGCTTGACGGCGCTGCCTTCACCGTCGTCCTCGCGCCGCTGCGGCGGGTGTTCGCCGCCTTCAGCATCCCGGAACGGCGCATGATCGCCGAACGGGTACGGGCGGTGTCGCCTCGCCCCGGCGCGGGCGGCACCGGGCTCGTCGGTCCGGGCATGGTCCCCGGGCAGAACGCGGCCGGTCTCACCGGGCCGGCGGGCGATCCGGCCGCCTGGGATTTCGACCGGGTCACGCGTGTCCTGCCCACCATCACCGCGCTACTGGGTATTCCCGGCGTAGGAGGGAGTCCCGAACATGGCTGACGTTCCTTCGGTCGACAGCACTCCCGTCCCGCGCAGCGCTTCTGTCCCGCGCAGCGCTGTTCCGGCGGAGACCGGCACCGACACCGACGGCACGGCCGGGATGGAGGAGTCCGAGCGGCTGCGGCGCTGGCGGATGGTGCTGGGCGCGCCGGCTGCCATGGCATTCGTCGGGGCAGGCACCCTGTCGAAGGCTGACGCGGACATCGACGCTGCGCTCGGCGCCCTCTATGACGCGGACAATGCGGGCGAGGAGGGCCGCCGGAAACGGTCAGCCGGGCTGGGCGCGTCCGCGCCGTCGGTGGTCCGCTGGCTCGGCGACATCCGCGATTACTTCCCGACTCCGGTCGTGCAGGTACTGCAACGCGACGCGGTCAGCCGGCTGGGGTTGGCCCGGCTCCTGCTCGAACCGGAACTGCTTGACGCCGCGGAACCCGACGTGCACCTCGTGGGCACGCTGTTGTCGCTGCGCTCCGCGCTACCCGAACGCACGAAAGAGACCGCCCGCATGGTCGTGCGGCGCGTCGTTGACGACATCGAGCGGCGTCTGGAACAGTCGCTGCGGTCCGCGGTTCTCGGCGCGGTGAACCGGTCCACCCGCACCAGGACCCCCCGGCTTCCCGACGTCGACTGGGATCGCACGATCCTGGCGAACCTGCGGAACTACCAGCCCGAACAACGCACCGTCATCATCGACCGGCTCATCGGCTACGCCCGGGCGCGGCGCACCGCCGCGATGCACGACGTCATCCTGCTCATCGACCAGTCCGGGTCCATGGCGTCCTCGGTCGTCTACGCCGGGGTGCTGGGCGCGTCCCTGGCGACGATGACGGCAGTGTCGACCCAGCTGATCGTCTTCGACACCTCGGTGGTGGACCTCACCGACGACCTCGATGACCCGGTCGAGCTGCTGTTCGGGATACAACTCGGCGGCGGTACCGATATCGACCGCGCTGTCGGCTACGGCGCCTCCCTGGTGCGCCGACCTACCGACACCGTGTTCGTACTGATCAGCGACCTGATCGAAGGCGGGGACCAGTCATCGCTCGTCGCCCGGCTGCGGGCGTTGGTCGAATCGGGGGTATGCGTCGTCGTCCTACTCGCCCTCTCCGACGACGGCACCCCCGCCTACGACCACGCGCTCGCCGCGACCTGCGCCGAACTCGGCGCGCCCGCGTTCGCCTGTACCCCGGACGCATTCCCCGAACTACTGGCGACGGCACTGCGACGTGAGGACGTGGGACGGTGGGCCGCCACCCACGGCCTCGTGCCCGGCTGATCCCCCGCCGCCAGTGCCGTGGCCCAGGACAGCGGCGATCACGCTGAGTCGCCGAAGCGCTCGCGCATCCGCTCCCAGACGTTGCAATCGTGCCGCTCGGCCAGATCCGGTGGGCCGCCGCCGCACCCCCACCTCAGCAGAGTCGGCCACAGGCGGCATCTCGGTCACCTGGGACAGCTCCTCATCCTGAGCGACGAGCAGCCCCGTACACGGTGTCGGCTCTGCCTGCCAACATGATTCGAGCCACTCCGTTCCGTCGCTCTCACTCCACCGAATAGAAGACCAAAGTTGGACCATATTCCTTTGTGTCATTGCGCGTCTCAACGATAAAACTTCGACTTGGAAAACAAACGCGTACCGCAGCTCGCCACATGTAAGCATTCACCTAGATTATGGATCTTGCTGTGGGTGACGATTCGTGGGCGTGGTTGTAGGCCGTGCAGGCGGGGCCTGCGCGGCGGGATCGGTGGGGTGCCCGTCAGGTGGGGGCGAGGTCACGGGGTGGCATCCAGGGGGTGCCGCGGAACGCGAGTCGTAGGGCGTGCAGGGCAGAGACGCCGTGCTTGCGGGCGGTGGAGAGGTAGCTGACGATCTGGAGGCGGCAGGCGGTCGCGGCGGTGGAGGTGAGCCGTCCGCTGATCTTCTGCTGGGTCTTGAACGGCCGTAGGTCGCGGTCAGGTAGCCCCAGCGCATTGCTGCGCCGGGGCCCCTTCGGAACCGTGCGTGCCACTTTCATGGCACACGGCTCGAGCAAGCCCTGGAAGGCGTTTTCGGGTTCTGGCTTGGCTGTGTCGTCTGGCGTCGGTTCTGGTACCACCTCTGCCGGCAGTGCTCGTGGACAAGGCGTGGCTGTCGGTCGTTCGCGCTGGGGCCGGCGGCCGTGGTGATCGTGACCGTTCGGCGGACGTCGACTGCCCACTGTTCCCATTCTTCCGGGCTGCGCGGTGGGTAGTCAACGGGGGGAACCAGCAGGCCCTGACAGATCGGGCAGCGGCCGTCCTGCTTGTTGAGCAGGCTGGTGCGGCGCCATCCGATCGGCGGTGCGCCGTCGCCGTTCTTCTGTTTTCGGCGGCGGCGCTGGGCCCAGTAGCCGGCCAGTGTCGGATCGTCCGGAGACGCCCTTCCCTTGACCAGATCGTGACGTACGATTTTCGTCCAAGCGAAGCGTAGCAGGAAGGCGCCGGAGCCCCTGTCCCCGAACACCCATCTATCCTGCCTGGTCGGGTGGAAACGGCCGTAGTACCGGGCGACGATCCGCCGCCGTCCCCGATGGTTGTGGCGGAAGAGCGCCCACTTGTAGGTCAGTCTCCACAGATATTCGTCCAGCGTTTGGAACGTCTCCGTGGACACCACACCCCGATAGTAGGCAGCCCACCCCCTGATAATCGGGTTAAGCGTGCGGATGACCGCGCTCGCGTTGGCCCCGCGCAGGGCCTTCATCGCGCCGGCCAGCCGCGCCCGGACACGGGCGGCCGCGTCCTTGCTGGGTTTTACTATCAGCTTCGGCCCGTAGCGCCGGATGGTGAACCCGAGAAAGTCGAAGCCCTCGTCAAGGTGGACCACACGGGTCTTTTCCTCGTTGAAGGCCAGCCCCCGGGCCGCCAGCCACGGGGCCAGCCGGGCTTTGACCTGCTCGGCCTGTTCCCGGCTGTCGCACAACGCCACGAAGTCGTCGCATTATGCCGACGTCAGGATTATGCCGAATTGGGACCGGAAACCGGTAGTCCAGGCCAGTCACACCACAACGAGGTCGGCATAATCTGGCCAGTTTGATCGGTCCTTGTCTCCCGCCGTGGGGAGCCTCCGCGGCGCCGTCACGCTCGAAGTCCTGGCCAGGACCCCGTCCTCGAGCATCGTCCGCTGGCGGCCACCGTTCGACTTAGTCTTGATCTTCCTCAGAGGTTCTCTGTTATGCCGCCCTCGCCGGCACAGTCATGCCTACTGGCCAGCACATTTGTCTGGCGGTCGGCATAACCCAGATCTCGGCATAATGCGAGACGCACAGCTGGTGCAGGAAACCGGCGAACTCCTCGGCGTCGTAGAGGGCGTAGCGGTCGTGGACGACGACCCCGAGCATCCGCCCGAGCAGGAACAGCCGGAAGCTGGCCTTGTCCCGGCGGCCCAGCATGAACAGGGAGAACAGCAGCGTCGAGGCCGAGAGCACGTAGCGCTTCTCGCCCTTGGCACCGACCTTCAGCGGCGTCTCGTCGAACCCGACGACCTTCTCGGCGGCGATCCGCTGTTCGATCGCGTCGACCGCCTCCTCGACCGCGTCCGCTCCCAGGACCAGCAGCGAGTGCAGCCAGCCCGTGGAGACCGCCATCCCGCACAGCTCGGCGATCGCCTCCCGGGTCCGCTCGACCGGCAGGTGCTGGCGGACCAGGAAGTACAGCGCGAGCGCGCGCAACTCGGGCCCGTAGGACACCGGCGCGCCGGACAGCCCCTCGGGCCGGACGGCCACATGGCGGCGCCCGCACCCACACACGACCTGGTGAAGATCATGCCGGGTCACCGTCGACCTGGCCGGCTCGACATCATGGGACTGGTGCGAGCGCGCGATCCCCACCGGCGTCGCCCCGGCCAGCGCCGCCCCGCAGCCACACACCCCGGTCGGAAAATGCGCCTCGACCCGGTCCGGGTCCTCCCGCCAGGCCAACGTCAACCCGTCCGCGCCCGGCTGCTTACCGCGCTTCTTCTTCCCGACCCCGCCACCGCCCGCCGCCCCGGGCGTCCCGCCCGCCGGCGGCTCCGGCGGCTCCCGCCCCGGGATCGCGCCGTCGCTGGACGGCGACAACGAGGAGTTCCGCGAGTTCCGCGACGCCTTCCGCTCCAGGTCAGCGACCTTCGCCGTCAGCTCCGCGATCTCCCTGGCCTGCACCGCCACCGTCGCCCGCAACTCGGCGATCAGCTCCGCCTGCGCGCGCACGAGAGCGATCAGCCCCTCGAGCGGCATCTCCTCCGGCGTCGGCACCCCACCATGTCACCACACCCACCAGACCCGCTGCGCCACGCATCAGCCAACAGTCGGACCCGACTCGGCGTCGACCACCCACAGCAACATCAACAAAGAAGCTGAATGTTTACCGCCTGCTGTCCGGCGCACCATCACACGCAAGGTTGAAAACCAACAGATCGTGATCATTGGTTCTTGCCGAAACCGCGTTTCGTCACAACGAAACGTTCGACGCGCAGCACACCTTCACCTACAGCGGCCCACCGAACCTGCCGACCATGCGCCCATGGCCGGATCGGGCACGTCATCGCCAACAACGTCCGCGCCGAACGCGCCCACCGTCGCATGACCCAAACCGACATCGCCACCGCCATCGGCTGACCCCGCTCCTCCAGCCACGACATCAAAGCCGGCGCCGCAAAATCAGCCCCGACGACGTCGCCGCCCTCTGGCACACCTTCAACATCACCCTCGCCGAACTCGCCCACGGCGCCAACCCCGACGACCTACAAACCCTCGGCATCTAACGGCAAGCGGTCAGCATTCACTTAGGATCTGCCGCAACTCATCCTCAAAGGCCGCAACGGCATCCGGGTCCCGGTCGAAGTAAGCCTCCCAGAAACCCGGCTCGAGCCAGCGGCAAGGCGCCAACTCCACGACACCGCCCTCACCTACCTTCGCCACCCAGTTGGAGGGAAGCCGGTCATCTACCGTCATGAACATCTCGGAATCCCACAAGCCAGGGGTACGAACATCATCTCCGACGATCTGCAACTCGATGCGACGACCCGGGCAGGCCAGTACCGAAATCACGATGTATTCCCCACCGAGACGGACCCAGGCACTGTCCTCCATCGAACCGCCAGTCACTGGACTGATAATACGAGTACACAGAACGCGCATGGTCACCGAGTCACATTGAAGACGATCTTGTAATCATAATTATAGTTAACGACATCGGTCGCAGGATTGTAGTAGTAGTGTACCTGGAACGGCCCCTGTGGACTTTGGAACGTCCTCGACGTGTACTTTCCCCAGTCGGCGATGCTGCTACCGTCCGACGTCAACTCCTTGACCACCTCCGGGTTCTGCAATTTACTACCGGAAATAATGCGCTGCGATCCCTGAATCACTTCAGACTGCAACTCACCGGAGGCCGTGAACGCCGAGCTAGCGGACTCACGAGCCAACTGCTCCCCCAGGCGAACCCCGTTCACCACATTGTCAGCACCCGCTCCCGCGTTTGGGGCCGCAGCCAGGGTAGCAGCGCCGCCTTCGGCTGTACCGGTACCCGCGCAGGTGATGGCGGTCAAGTCCTTCGGCCGAGGCCCCGGAGCGTTCCGGGCGAGCCAGGCGGCGGCGGCCTGTGCCCGGCTGACGACCGCCCGGCCGGCGGCGGTCCGGCCCGCTCTGCCCGCGAGACTGCCGGCACCAGCCGAAACCAGACCACCACCCGCACCGATGGCGAAATCACCACCCGCATCCGACCAGCTGTACCCCCCATCACCGAACAGATGGCTGGACAAACCACCCGCGGTGACCGAACCCAGGCCGGCACCCGCCCCAGCCGCCACCACCCCGGCGAACCCGTCCGCGAGCGCAAACCCCGCTTCCCCACCCGCGGCGATCAGCCCGCCGTACAACGCCCCCGTCGCCGTACTCTTCGCCAACCCACCCCACGAGAAATCATCATCGGACCGGGCGACATGCACCAGATAGCTACCGCCCCCGACCAGCGCCCCAGTCAACGCCCCGATACATATCGGACACAGACCCGACGGATCCGCGTCCACCGTCGGCCGATTACCCGCATAGCCATACGCCTGGGTGAACCCGACACCGGACTGCGCCGGATGGGCGTCCGGACCGGTGAACCGCCCCGCCGACGCGTCGTAATCCCGGGCCCGCAGGTCATACAGGCCGGTAACCCCGTCGAGATACTGGCCGTGGAACCGCAGCGGATTGCCCGCATAGCCGGTTCCGGTGACCGCGGCCGGCCCACCGAACGGATCCAGACTCGCCGACCCGGTCACCCCGGCGCCGTCCGCGATGTCGGTGATACTGCCCGTCGTGTCGGCCAGCAGCCACGACAGGGTCCCGCCGGGAGTGCCGTCCGCGATTGCCGTGCCCAGCGTGGACTGCGGGTCGGCCCACCAGGTATGCGCGGTCGTCCCGGCGCCGGTGGTCTCACCGATCCGGACGGGTAGCGGCCCGCCGGTGTCCCACGTCCAGGTCGCGTCCGGGGTGCCGTTGACCGTCCGACTGGTCCGATTGCCTTGTTCGTCGTAGCCGTAGGTGACGGTGCGGCCGTCCTCCAGGACGACCGACCGCAGGTTCGTGTCCAACCCGTAGGCCAACGTCCGGGTCCCGCCCGGCCCGGTCGACGAGGCGAGGTTCCCGTTGCCGTCGTAGCTGTAGGACGCGACGGTCGCGGTGCCGACGGTGTCGGCGGTGGGCCGGTCATCGGCGTCATACGCCGAGGTCACCGTCTTGTCGTCGGTGGTGTGCACCGTCACCGTCGACGTGCGGTTCCCGTCGCCGTCATAGCCATAGCTCGTCGCCGGCGACGACGCCGTGCAGGTCGTCCCCGATGTCGGCCGGCAGATCCCGCTGACCTGCCCGGCCGTGTCATAGGAGTACACCGCCGACGTGCTGGTCGACCCACGCTGTGTGGTGACCGTGGTCGGGTTCCCCGCCGGACTCAACGTCACCGTCTGCGCGAGAAGAGTCGACCCGCCGGCCGCGGTGTGGGTCAGCCCCGTCAACCGGCCGGCCGGATCATAGGTCCGGGTGCTCACCGGCCCGCCAGCCCGACTGGTCGAGGTCAGCTGCCCGGCCGCGTCATAGCCGTAACCGATCGTCGTGGTCGTCCCGCCGACGGTCAGACCGGTCCCGGTCAGCCGCGCATCGGCCCCCCAGGTGTAGGACTGGGCCCGCCCGCCGGGCAGGGTCCGCCCGGCCAGCCGGCCGTCACCGTCCCAGGTGTAGCCGACCTGGACCGGCCCGCGGGTGATCCCGATGATCCGCCCGGCCGGGTCGTAGCTGACCGCCGCGGTCGACGTGCCGTTACTGATCTGGGAGGGCCGCCCGGCCTGATCGTAGGCCCAGGTGATATCCGGGCTGGCGTCGCTGTAGTCGATTTTCGTCTGCCGGTCGAGCGTGTCGTAGCTGTAGGTGGCGCTACCCGCCGGGGCGGTGACGGTGTTGACGTGGCCGTCGGGGGTGTAGGTGTAGCCCGTCACCCGGCCCGTCGGTGTGGTCGCGGTCGCGACCCGGCTCGCCTTGTCGTAGGTGTAGGTGTAGGCCTTCCCCGTCGGGGTCGTCAGCGTCTTGAGTTGACCGGCCTTGTCGTAGGTGTACTGGGTGACCGCACCGGTCGGGCTGGTGACCTTGTTGACGTTCCCGACGGAGTCGTGACCGTAGACCGTGGCGCGGCTCTCCGGATCGATAACCTTCGTGACCTGGTTCGCGGCGTCGTACAGAGTCGACGTCGCATGGGCGAGCGGATCGGTGACCTTGGTACGGTTCCCGGCCACGTCATAGGCGAACGTGGTCGTGAACGCCGCCGGGGTCGCCCCCGCCGCGTTCCCCCGCGGATCGACCACCGTTGTCGCGTGGCCGTCCGCGTCGTAGGTGTACGTCGTCGCGGCACCGCCGCCGGTCTGGGACCGCAGCAGCTGCCCGGCCCGGTCGTAGGTGTGGGTGACGCTCACCCCGCCGCCGGTGCGGGTCTTGGGCCGGCCAACCTCGTCGTAGCCGGTGGTGGTCGCCGCCCCGGTGGGGTCGGTGACGGCGGTGACCCGCCCGGCCCGGTCGTGGGAGGTGTGGGTCACCGCACCGGTCGGGTCGGTCACCGCCACCGGCAGCCCCGCCGCGTCGTAGCTCGTCGTGGTCGCCAGGTAACGGTCAGGCTTGGTGGGGTCGACGGTGCGGGTCTGGGTGAGCCGTCCCGCCGCGTCGTAGGTGTAGAGCGTCGTGGCGCGGCGCCGGGTCTCCGCGTCGACCCCGGCGACGTTCCCCGCCGGCGCGGTGCGGCTCGCCAGCTGCCCGGCCAGGTCGTACACCGACGTGGTGATCGCACCGTCGGGGGCGGTCAGGGTGACCTCCCGGCCCGCCGGGTCGTAGGCGTGGCGCGTCACCCGGGCGTACGGATCGGTCTCGGTGAGCCGGTTCCCGGTGCCGTCATAGGTGTAGGTGCTCACCCCGGCGTTCGGAGCGGTCACCGTCAGCACCCGGCCGAGGGCGTCGTAGGTGTAGGCCGTCTGGTGCCCCAGCGGGTCCGTGCTGGTCAGGACGTTCCCGACCGCGTCGTAGGTGTAGGTCGTGGTGAACGTCGCCGGCGTCCCACCGGCGACGGTGCCACGCGGGTCGGTCTCGCTGAGCCGGTGGTGCGACGCGTCGTAGGTGTAGGTCGTGACGGCGCCGCTCGGCGCGGCCTGCGCAACCAGGTCACCGACCGTGTTGTAGGTGTTCGTCGTCGTGCGGCCCAACGGGTCGGTGCTCGTCGCGACCTGACCCCGCCCGGTGTAAGTCAGCGTCGTGACACCACCGTCGGGGGCGGTCGTCGTCACCAGCCGACCCTGACCGTCGTAGGTGGAGGAGGTCACCTTCCCGACCGGGTCGGTGTAGCTCGTCACATGGTTGGCGACGTCGTAGGTCCACCGCTCCTCCGGTGGGCTCGGATCGTCGACCGCACCCGGCAACGTCCGGCGCACCAGATTGCCACGGGCGTCGTACTCGCTGTGACGCAGCTGCTGACCGGTGCTGTTCTCTTCCGTCGGCTGATTCGCCGCGTCGTAGTAGACGTCGTCCGCCCGGCCGTTCGCATCCACCTGGGAGGCCAGCACGTTGCCGGAATAGACGTCGGCGTGCACAACCCCGTCCGGGTCGGTGACGGTCGCGGTCTGGCTCGCCTGGTCCCAGGCGAACGTGGTGACCCCGCCCGCCGCGTCGGTCTGGCCGGTGACCCGCCCGGTCGCCGGGTCGTACGTCGTGCCCGCCGTCGTCGTCCCGGTCGGGTCGACAATCCCGCCCAGATGGCCGGTGGCCGTGTCGTAGGTGTAGGTCGTGGTCTTACCGTCCACCCCGACGACCGAGGTCAACCGGGCGGTGGAACCCGCGGCGGTGTAGCCGTAACCCACACTGTGACCATCAGAACCGGTCACCCCGACGATCCGACCGGTCGCCGCACCGCTGGTCCCCCACGCCACCGTGACCGTCTGACCGACGGTGTCGGTGAGCGTGCTCAGTGTCCCGCCGGAGTACGCCAGCGTGACCCCACGGCCCTGCTCGTCGACCGAAGCGACCAGACGGCCGGTGTCATCGAACCGCAGTTCCTCGTTGGCGTGATTACGCACCGTCCAGCCACCGCCGGACCGGGTGGTCATCGTCGCGGTGACCCCCGGATCGTCCGCGGTGTAACTGCCGTCGCCGTGCCGGGTGAACTGGCTCTGACCCCCGGTACCCTCCCGGAAAATCGGGGCCGACCCGTCACCGGGAATGATCGAGGCGTTGAACCCGAACGTCCACCCCACCCCATAGGGGCCGTCGGTGGCGTCCAGACTGTTGTAGGTCCGCCCCCAGTCCAGACCGGGGCCGACGCCGGCCAGCGTCAGGTCCTGGAAGGTCTCCATCAGACTGCCGGTCGCGGTGTTCACCGGATCCGCCGCGAGCCTGGTGTTGACCATGCCGCGGCCGTCCCAGCAGGAACATCCCCAGGTACGGCGCAGCGGCTGCGGGTGCGGGCCGCCGTAGCCGGCGAGCGTCACCGTCCGCAGGAACAACGACCGACCCGCGTCGGTGCCCGACGCGACCAGCCCATGACCGCCGGTATAGTCCCGGGTTTCGTTGTGCGCCCAGTCGCTGATCGGGGTTCCACCGACATCGAGGGGATGGAAATTCCCCGCATCGTCGATGCCGAGACGGTAGATACGATGCCGGTCGCTGTACGGCGCGAAGTCGGTGTACGGGGTGGACCCGTTAGTCAGCTGTTTCCGGAGATGATTGTCGAAGAACACGTTGTTCGGACCCGACGAACCCGACCATTTAACGGCCTTCTGCCCGGCCGCCCACCAGATCGGATACCAGTCGGAGTCGTCCGGCAACGACCCGCCCTCATCACCGCAGTTCGTCGAACAATTCGCCGACCGGTGCGCATACGGCACCGAGACCTCGTTGAGCTCGAACAGATTGTTCCGTTCATAACCGCCATGCAGATTGAGATCAGAATCGAAGCTGTTACCGATCGCGACGTTCCCCGACGCACTCCACTGGAACGTGAAGTGCCGCAGATTACGCGTCGTGTTCCCGGCGTAGACCGAATCCCACACCCGGGAACCCCGCAGATAGCCGTTCCCGCCCTTACCCTTGTTCCACGCACCGTCGAACTGATTGTCGATGATACTGAGGTTCGCCGCGGCCTCAGTCGCGATCGGATGCGAACCCGTCATCTCGCTACGGACACCGCTGACCCAGCTGTTCGCCGCCCACTTGAACACGATCCCGTGCATCGCACCGGCCGGGTCCATGTTGCCGTAGTTGTCCTTCGCCTTCGCCGCGTCCAAACCCGGCTCGTCCTGAGTGAACGACAGATTCTCGATACCCACCCCGAGCACGGGGTCGACCAGCGGATCGACGACCGAGTCGAAAACCTGCCCGTTGATGGGATCGGACCCGTCCGACACCGACGTGACCGGAACGTCGTACTCCAGCGGCTTATCCAACGTAATCGTCTTACCGAGCGGGTCACCGGCGGTCACCAGGAAAATCTGCTGGCGCATGTGCAGGTTCTGCAGATCGAACGTCGTCGGCAGCGCCTTCATCTCATTGTAGAAATTCAAACTGTTCGCGGCCATCACGTTCACCAGGCCGCCGACCTTCAGATTGTCGAAGGCTGCGTCGGCGGCCAGATACACCACCGTGTCGCCCTTCCGGCCCGCGAACCCGGCGTCACCGGGCTTGCCCCGCAGCTTGAGCCCACTCACCCAGTGGTCGTTGACGGTGCCCTCGTAGAGGTCCCTACGATTCGCCGGCGCCGCGGTGTACTCCGCCGCGTACTTCGCGGCGACCGCCCGGCTCTGCACCCGGAACAGCCCACGGCCCGGCCACAACCAGCCGCCGTTCGCGGACCCGTTGCCCATCGCGTCGACGTCCCACCGCGTCCCATCCGAGGTGATCGTGTCATACCGGGTGGTGCCGTCGGGCTTGTAGACCAGATGGGTACCGGCCTGCGGATCCGACCCCGCACCGCGGACGATCAGATAGTCCGCGTCCAGATGAATCTCATGCGAGATGTTCAACGTGCCGGCGGGCAGCTCCAGCAGGCTTTCCTGCGTGTACGAACCCGACGGGGAACAATTCGCCTTGATCGAATCGATCGCCGCCTGAATACCGGCCGTGTCGTCCTGACCGTCGTTGGGAACCACCCCGTAGGTGCCGGTCAGAACGCCGGCCGTCAGACGGCACGCCGATTCCGATCGGACGTTGGCATTCCCCGGCAGCACCGACCCGCCACCGAAACCCGCCTTCGACCAGTCATACACCCCGGGCACCGG
The DNA here is from genome assembly GCF_963555955.1 of Protofrankia sp. Cas3. Classification (NCBI taxonomy): domain Bacteria; kingdom Bacillati; phylum Actinomycetota; class Actinomycetes; order Frankiales; family Frankiaceae; genus Protofrankia; species Protofrankia sp. Cas3. The sequence continues at coordinate 1,217 of NZ_CAUVXP010000090.1, read as the reverse complement.
ACCCCGCCGATTATCCGCCGTCACCCACAGGTCACGCAACGCCGGCGCCGGCTCCTCATACACCGTCTTCGGTGGCGTCCAGTTCGGGTCCACCACCGTGAAGTTCGCCACCACGAACTTCGTCGTCGACGCGTCCACATTCCACCGCGCCTTGAGTTTGTGCACCCCCTGCGAGATCGACGCCGGGATCGTCCACTGATACGGCGACGCCGGATCCTTACCCGCATACGCATCATCGACCAGCCAGGTCACCTCACCGGTAACCGTCGAATCCGCCCCCACATCCGCGGTGAACGGCGCCGGCAGCGACGCACCGTCGAGCGCCACACCATTCACTTCCAGGAACGGATCCGCCACCGCCCGGGCGACCGTCGGCATACCCGCCGCCATAACAACCGTCACGACCAGGCCTGCGACGACACGGAGGAACCCCACCCGCATCCGCGGCCGAAACCACCGGCGCGGCCGGACAGCGAACACCCGTGCCGCCGAGGCGAACACAGAACCAGGCGAGGCCGGAATGCGGGCCATGACGTTTCCTCACTGAAGACACGAACCTGCACGGACCCACGCTTGACGGACCGCACCGGACAACAGCGCAGCCCGACAAGACAACACGGGGTGACCTGCACGCTCAGATGAACACGCAGCACACAGCACCCACACAAACGGAACGCAGAAGACCCATCAGCGCGGGCGCGCTCGTGCGCCCACCCTTAAGATCAGAAAACAGCCAGGCCGCTATCTGGACACGAGATCAGCACCTATGTCCAGTACGTATGGATTCACGTTGCGGAGCATTGCATACGAACCGTCGCAGAGTCGAGCCGTTCAGCATCCGCCGCGCCTATGGTTCATCCGTTGTTACCGGCGTGGGTTGCGAGAGCCCTTGATGATCCTTGCGGGCGTGGGTGAGCACAACGCTGCCGAGGCCGTCCGGGCTGCGCCGGTCCGACATCGCCACGACGGGCGAGAGCAGCGCAGCCGCGTTCCAGCCGAGACGGCCGCCGCTGGCCGACAGCGTCAGGTACAGCCGTTCGGCCAGCGGCGACCGGAACAGGTAGGTCTGGCGAACCACGGACAGGCCGCGGCCGTCCAGCAGTTCCGCCAGCTGATCACCCGTGTAGGTACGTTTCACCCGATATCTCTCCCGATGGCGGGCAGACAGCCGCGGCCAGCGGTGCGCCCGGGTCAACGCGTCGGCGGACAGGACGAGA
>NZ_CAUVXP010000089.1:0-25032 GCF_963555955.1 Protofrankia sp. Cas3 | reverse complement strand
AGATCCGTCCATGCGGGTGCCGGCCGCGCCGGCCGCGCTCACGGACGTGCCCGGATCGGTCGGCCGCGACACCGACCCCGTCTTTGTCCTGCACAAGGGCGGGAAGATCGGCCTAGCTGTGACCGTTGCGTTGAACGACCGTGAGGACCTGTCGCTCGCCTACACTCCCGGCGTCGCGCGGGTCTGCATGGCCATAGCGGCCGAGCCCGCGCTTGCCGACGACTTCACGTGGAGGTCCAACGCGGTCGCCGTGGTGACCGACGGCACGGCGGTGCTGGGGCTCGGCGACATCGGCCCGGCCGCGGCGCTACCGGTCATGGAGGGCAAGGCCGCGCTGTTCAAACACTTTGCCGGCGTGGACGCGGTGCCGATCTGCCTCGACTGCACCGAGGTTGAGGAGATCGTGGAGACCGTCGTTCGGTTGGCGCCCGGTTTCGGCGGCATCAACCTGGAGGACATCTCCGCGCCGCGGTGCTTTGCCATCGAGCAGCTGTTGCAGAGCCGGCTGGACATCCCGGTGTTCCACGACGACCAGCACGGGACGGCCATCGTGACGCTGGCCGCCCTTGAGAACGCCGCTCGCCTGACCGGCCGACGTCTGGGCGACCTGCGTGTGGTCGTGTCCGGCGCGGGTGCCGCGGGTGTGGCCGTGACCCGCATCCTACTGGCGGCCGGCATCGGGGACATTGCGGTCGGTGACAGTCGTGGCATGCTGCACACCGGGCGTTCCGACCTCACTCCGATCAAGGCGATGGTCGCGGCCGAGACCAACCGGGCCGGCCTGTCGGGTTCGATCAACGATGCGCTCGCCGGAGCCGACGTCTTCATCGGTCTGTCTTCGGGCAAGGTGCCCGAGGATGCGGTGGCGTCGATGGCGCCGGAGTCGATCGTCTTCGCCATGGCGAATCCCGATCCCGAAGTCGACCCGGAGGTTGCGCACCGCTACGCCCGGGTCGTGGCGACCGGTCGAAGCGACTACCCGAACCAGATCAACAACGTGTTGGCCTTCCCGGGCGTGTTCCGTGGAGCAATGGATGTTCGCGCGAGCCGGATCACCGAGCCGATGAAGTTGGCGGCGGCCAACGCTCTCGCCTCGGTGATCGCGGATGAGTTGACCGAGCGGCACATCATCCCGAGTGTGTTCGACGACCGGGTGGCGCCGGCGGTTGCCGCCGCTGTGGCGCAGCAGGCCCGCGTCGACGGTGTCGCCCGTCGGTAACCCGACGGTGTCGCCCGTCGGTAACCCGAAGGTGTCGCCCGTCGGTAACGGCGGCTCCCTGCGGGGGATGCCGACCCCGGGGAACCTGGGCACACTGCCCAGGTTCCCCGGGCACAGGCCGGCGTCCCAGCTCAGGCGGGCGTCCCGGGTTCAGACACGTCCGCAGCCGGCGCACGGGCGGTTCTCGGAGGCGTCCACCAAGGGCCGGAGCGTCCCGCATCCTTTGTAGCTACAGGAGACGAAGTCCGTCGCCGAGACGATGACGATCGTGTCGTTGCCGGCGTGTGCAGATGGTGCAGGGTCGGCTACCAGAACGGGCGTGCGCTGTCTGCGGCGGAACCATCGGGACGAGCCCATACTGGTCGCCGGAACCTGTTTGTGTGACACCACATCGAAGAGTGGAGCACAGTTTGGACGGCCACGCGATGGGCGCCGCGCTGCTCGTGAGCTTACCCACCTGTTTGTTGTGATCATATAGATCGTTTGTCGGGTGGTTTTTGGTCTGGTGTCGCTGTGCCTCGCTGTGCCGATCGGTGGCAGTCGCCTTCGCATCCACAGGTGCATCCACGGGTGCATCCGCTGGACCGCATTGCATCCGCAGCGGCTCTACTGTGTACCGATGCTCGCTGTTTCCGCCGTCTCGCAGAGCCCTGACGATCCGCTGTCTGGTCTGGCTGTCACGCAGCGGCCAGAACCCTCCGTCCCCGACGGCTGGACGACGGTGGCCGTCCGGGCGGCAGCCCTCAACCATCATGATCTTTTCAGCCTGCGCGGGGTTGGGCTACCTGCGGACCGGCTGCCGATGATCCTGGGGTGTGATGCGGCCGGCGTGAGCGCGGACGGCGAGGATGTCATCGTCCACGCGGTCGTCGGTGACCCGGCCGCGGGTGGCGGCGACGAGACGCTTGACCCGCGGCGTTCGCTGCTCTCGGAGCTGCACCAGGGAACCCTTGCCGAGGTGGTGACCGTACCGCGGCGCAATCTCGTGCCCAAGCCCGCATCGCTGTCCTTCGAGGAGGCCGCCTGCCTGCCGACGGCCTGGCTGACCGCCTACCGGATGGTCGTCAACCGGGCCGGACTGCCGCCCGCCGGTGGTGGCACCGTGCTGGTGCAGGGTGCGGGTGGTGGTGTGTCCACCGCCGCGATCATGATCGCGAAGGCTGCCGGCCATACCGTTTTCGTCACCTCGCGAGAGGCATCCAAACGCGAGCGGGCCATCAAGATCGGTGCGGACGGGGCGTTCGAATCCGGGGCACGGCTACCGGTCAAGGTGGATGCGGTCATCGAGACTGTTGGCGCGGCGACCTGGGCGCACTCGGTGCGGGCGCTGCGTCCAGGCGGCCGGATCGTGTGCGCCGGCGCGACGAGTGGCGCGAACCCGCCGGCCGAGTTGAACCGGATCTTCTTCCTGCAACTGTCGGTGATCGGTTCGACCATGGGCACCCGCGACGAGCTGGCCGACCTCGCGACCCTGGCCGATCGCGTCGGCCTACGGCCGCTCATCGCCGATGTCCGGCCGTTGGCGGATGCGCGCGCGTCGTTCGCGCAGTTGGCCGGCGGCGAGGTCTTCGGCAAACTCGTCCTCACCGTCTGATGCTCACCGTCCCAGGCCGACCGTCCCAGGCCGATCCCTGCTGGTCTCAGCCGTCCGGGTCGTCGAGCCGGGCCAGGTAGGTGGCCAGTTCCTCGACGGCATCCTCGTACTGAGGATGCAGATCGACGAACGCGCGCAACTCGTCGGCGAGCCAGTCGAGCGTCACGGTCTCCCCACCGCGACGCGTCGACAGCTCCTCGATACCCCTGTCGGTGAAGTACACCGTCCGCTCCGCTTCCCGGTCCCGGCCCCTCTTTCAGGCGCTCTCAGAGGGCCAAAGGGCATGTGATGATCGTCAGATCGCGCGCCCGGAGGCCGCAGTCTCCGGAGCGCTATGCGGTGAACGCCGCCTCGACCAGCGCCTTCTGCTCCTTCTCGTGCACCGAGGAGGACCCGGACGCGGGCGCGGCCGACGCCTTGCGTGACACCCGACGCAACCGTAGCCCCGCGGGCAGGGCGTCGGGCAGGTGGATGGCCATGTGCGGGTAGGCGCCCTGGTTGGCCGGCTCTTCCTGGACCCAGACCACGTCGGCCAGGTTCGGGTAGCTTTTCAGGACGTCACCGAGCTCCGTGACCGGCGTCGGGTAGAGCTGTTCGATCCGGACGAGCGCGGTGTCGAGGACTTTCTTGCCGGTCTGCTCGGCCAGGAGGTCGTAGTAGACCTTCCCGCCTGACAGCAGTACCTTCCGGACGCCAGCCCGGTCGCTGATCCCGGCATCGTCGATCACCGGCCGCCATGACCCGGACGTCAGCTCCTCGACCGTCGAGGTCGCGGCCTTCAGCCGCAGCATCGACTTGGGGGTGAACACCACCATCGGACGCCGCACCGGCGAGAGCGCCTGACGACGCAGTAGATGGAAGTAACTGGCCGGGCTCGACGGGGCGGAGACCACCATGTTGTTCTCGGCGCACAGCGACAGGAACCGCTCGATCCGGGCGGAGGAGTGGTCCGGGCCCTGACCCTCATGGCCGTGCGGGAGCAGGAGACCGACCGAGTTGCGCTGGCCCCACTTGGCTTCACCCGCCGCGATGAACTCATCGATGATCGACTGTGCCCCGTTCGCGAAGTCGCCGAACTGTGCCTCCCACAGCACGAGCGCTTCTGGGCGGGCCACCGAGTAGCCGTACTCGAAACCCATCGCCGCGAACTCGCTCAGCAGCGAGTCGTGGACGTAGAAGGTGCCGGCGCCGTCCTCGGCCTCCAGCGACTTCAGCGGGGAGTAGTCCTCACCGGTGTGCCGGTCGACCAGAACGGCGTGCCGCTGGCCGAAGGTGCCGCGCCGGCTGTCCTGCCCGGCAAGGCGGATGGGTCGACCGTCGAGCAGGATCGAACCGAACGCGATGGTCTCCGCGCACGCCCAGTCGATCGTTCCGTTCGCGATCATCTGGGCTCGGCGTTCGAGCTGCGGACGCAGCCGTGGGTGGACGGTGAATCCGGCCGGCAGGGCGGTCTGTGTGTCGATGATCATCTTGATGGTGTCCAGGGACACGGCGGTGGACACGGCGGCGGCCGCTGCGGCCTCCGCCGGTGTCGTCACCAGCCGGGGTTCGCGAGCCGGGCGCTGGGTGGTGTCACGGGTCTCCGCGAACGCCTTCTCCAGCTGCGCCGAGTAGTTCTTCATGGCCTGCTCGGCCTCGGCCAGCGTGATGTCACCACGGCCGATCAGCGCTTCGGTGTAGAGCTTGCGGACCGACCGCTTCGTGGCGATCGTGTCGTACATCAGCGGCTGGGTGAACGACGGCTCGTCCATCTCGTTGTGCCCGCGCCGCCGGTAGCACACCATGTCGATGACGACGTCCTTGTGGAACGCCTGCCGGTACTCGAAGGCCAACCGGGCCACCCGGACACACGCCTCGGGGTCGTCCCCGTTCACGTGGAAGATCGGGGCCTGCACCATCCGGGCGACGTCGGTCGCATACACCGACGAGCGGCTGGCGATCGGCGAGGTCGTGAACCCGACCTGGTTGTTGATGACGACGTGCACGGTCCCGCCGGTGCGGTAACCGCGCAGCTGCGAAAGGTTCAACGTTTCGGCGACCACACCCTGGCCGGCGAAGGCTGCATCCCCGTGGACGAGCACGGGCAGGACGGTGAACCCCTCGGGACCCTTGTTGAGCATGTCCTGCTTGGCCCGGGTGACACCTTCGAGCACCGGGTCGACCGCCTCCAGGTGGGACGGGTTGGACACGAGCGAAATCCGCACCTGACGGCCGTCCGGGCTGGTGTAGAGGCCCTCCGCGCCGAGGTGGTACTTCACATCGCCCGAACCGTGTGCGGTCTGCGGGTCGACGTAGCCCTCGAACTCGGCGAAGATCTGTCGATAGGACTTGCCGACGATGTTCGCCAGCACGTTCAGGCGGCCGCGGTGGGCCATCCCGAAGGTGACCTCGTCCATTTCCGCCTCGGCGGCCCGCTGGAGTACCTCGTCGAGCAACGGGATCGCCGATTCGGAGCCTTCGAGGGAGAACCGCCGCTGCCCCACGTACTTGGTCTGCAGGAACGACTCGAACGCCTCGGCCGCACCGAGCCGCTCAAGGACGTGCAGCTGCTCGGCCGGGTCTGGCCGCTCAGCGGCCCGCTCGACCCGCTGCTGGATCCAGCCCCGTTCGTCGGGCTCCTGGATGTGCATGTACTCGATGCCGACCCGACGACAGTAGGAGTCCCGCAGGACACCGAGAATATCGCGTAGCGTCATCCTACGGTGGCTGGCGAAGCCGTCGACGGGGAACTCGCGGTCGAGGTCCCACAGGGTCAGGCCGTGGCTGATGATGTCGAGGTCGGGATGGCTGCGGATGGCGAACTCGAGGGGGTTCGTGTCGGCCATGAGGTGTCCGCGCACCCGGTAGGCGTGGATCAGTTCGAGGACCCGGGTGCCGTGGTCGAGGTCACCTTCGTGGGACGAGGTGATGTCGGTGACCCACCGCACCGGCTCGTACGGGATGCGCAGCGAGCGGAAGATTCCCTCGTAGAAGTCGTCCTCGCCGAGCAACAGCTGGTGCATGCGGCGCAGGTACTCGCCGGACTGCGCACCCTGGATGATCCGGTGGTCGTAGGTGCTGGTCAGCGTGATGATCTTTGAGACCGCCAGCTTCGCCAGCGTCTCGGTGGAGGCGCCCTGGAATTCGGCCGGGTATTCCATGGCACCGACACCGATGATCGTCCCTTGGCCCTGCATGAGGCGCGGGACCGAATGCACGGTGCCGATGCCCCCGGGGTTGGTCAGAGTGATCGTCACATCGGCGAAGTCGTCGGCGGTGAGCTTGTTCGTCCGGGCCCGCCGTACAAGATCTTCGTAGGTGAGCCAGAACTGGCTGAAGTCCATGGCCTGGGCCTGCTTGACCGCGGCCACCACCAGCTGCCGGGACGACCCCTTGACCAGGTCGATGGCGAGACCGAGGTTGACGTACTCCGGTGCGACCAGCGTCGGCTTGCCGCCGATCTCGCCATACGAGTAGTTCATGGCCGGCGCCGTCTCAAGGGCCTTGACCATCGCATACCCGATCAGATGGGTGAACGAGACCTTGCCGCCACGGGAACGGGCCAGGTGTCGGTTGATGACGATCCGGTTATCCGCGATCAGCTTGGCCGGGACCGCGCGTACGGAGGTCGCCGTCGGGACGTGCAGGGACGTCTCCATGTTGGCGACGACCCGGGCGGCGGCACCACGCAGTGGCGAGGTCGGGACGCCGTTGGTCGGGGTTGGTGCGACGTACCTGGATGTCGGCGCCGATGTCCGGGCCGGTGCAGGCGCAGGCACAGGTGCAGGCGCAGGCGCGCTGGGCGCCGCGGCACTCGGTGCGCCGGTGGGCGCCGCGTCCACCTGGCTCGGCTGCGGCACCGAACCGGCTGTGACAACAGGGGGGACGGGCCCGGTCGTACTCGGCTGCCCGTTCACCTCGCCCGGTTGATAGTCGGAGAGGAACTCGCGCCACTCCGGCGAAACACTCTCAGGGTCCGCGAGATACTGCTGGTAGATCTCGAATACCAGCCACTCGTTGGGGCCGAAGTCGGGTCCGGACTCGGGTACCGTCGGTGCTGTCACGGGGGCGTTCCCCTCTATCTACCCTTTGTTATGGCCCGCTGTGCGGGCCCTTCCGTTGCTGTGTGCTCAGGCTACCCGTCGGCTTCATCTGATCTGTCCGAACGCTGTGACCCGTGAGACAGGCCACGGGCATGGGAAGTGTGCCAGTATCTGACAGGGACCGTCCCGATCCGGGCATTCGCGACGTGCGTGCGGCGGAGGCAGCCGCGAGCGCCAGTCCTGTGATCCAGTCCTGTGATGCGTTCCGCGACGGGATCCGGGACGGGATCTGGGACATGCGAGGATCCACGCGTGGCGGTGTGGCTCGGGGTCGACGTGGGTGGCACCTTCACCGACCTGGTCGCGGTTGACGACAACGGGCAGCTGGTTTTCGCAAAGGTGCCGTCGGTGCCCGCCGACCCGTCGGTCGGCGTCCTGGCCGCCGTCCGTGGCGCCGGTTTCGTCACCGGCTCCGGGCACGCCGGGCACGGGGCTCCCGAGCCCGCAACGGTCGAGCGCTTCGCCCACGGCACCACGGTTGCCACCAACGCGTTGCTGGAGCGGCGGGGGGCGCGTACCGCTCTGGTGACCACCCGCGGGTTCGCCGACATCATCGAGATCGGTCGGCAGAACCGGCCAGCACTTTACGACCTCACCCGCGATCGCCCGCCGGCACTGGTGCCGCGCGAACTCCGCTACACCGTCGTGGAGCGCACCGGGCCGGCCGGCGTGATCATTGCGTTGGACGAGGACGGTCCGCGGGAGGTCGCCGCGGCACTCGCGACTGTTGACGATCTTCAGGCCGTGGCCGTGTGCCTGCTGTTCTCCTTCGTCCATCCCGAGCACGAACGCCAGGTTGCAGACGTGCTGCGCAGCAGCCTGCCGGGAGTCACCGTGGTGGCCTCGCACGAGGTGCTACCGCAGTTCCGGGAGTACGAGCGGTTCGCCACCACCGTCGCCGACGCCTACCTGACGCCGACGCTGTCGGCCTACCTGCGGGCGCTCGCCCGCCGGTGCGTGGCCGCGGGGCTGCCGGTGCCCCTGGTCATGCAGTCCTCCGGCGGGGTGGTGGATCTCGGGACCGCAGCCGCTCACGCCGCGGCATGCGTGCTGTCGGGGCCGGCCGGCGGAGTGGTCGGTGCCGCCTATGTCGCGGGGCTGTCGGGCGTGGCCGATCTGCTCACCTTCGACATGGGCGGAACATCCACCGATGTCGCGCCGGTGCTGGGGGGACGGGCGCAGATCACCGCCGAGTCGATGCTGGCCGGCATACCGATCACGTTGCCCACGGTGGACGTGCACTCGGTGAGCGCCGGCGGCGGGTCGGTGGCATGGGTGGACTCCGGCGGGGCGCTGCGGGTCGGGCCCCGCTCGGCCGGCGCAGACCCCGGCCCGGCATGCTACGGCCGCGGGGGGACCGAGCCGACGGTGACCGACGCGGACCTGGTACTCGGCGCTCTGGCCGACGGCGCGAGCCTCGGTGGCGAGGTCAGCCTGTCGCGCGCGTCCGCCCACAAGGCGTTGGCAGCCCTCGGTATGGAATTGAGGACGAGCGAATCGGGGACGAGCGCATCGGGGACGAGCGCATCGGGGACGACCGGGGGAGACCTGGCCGCGGTGGCCGCGGCGGCCGGTGTGGTCGCCGTTGCCGACGCGGAGATGGTCCGGGCGCTGCGGGTGGTCTCGGTGGAACGTGGGCTTGACCCGCGGGACCTGACCCTGGTGGCCTTCGGCGGCGCGGGTGGGATGCATGCGTGCGCGCTGGCCGAGGAGCTGGGGATGCACCGGGTGCTGGTGCCGTTGGCCGCCGGCGTGCTGTCCGCGCTGGGCCTTGCCCTCGGCGACGTCCGCCGGGACTACCTGCGCGCCGTGCGTGGCCTGCTCGCCGATGTCGACCTGGCCGCGGCCTTCGCCGAGCTTGCCAGGACCGCCGCCGCAGATGTCCCGCCCGCGGACGTATCCGTGTTCATGGTCGAGCTGCAGGTTGACTGTCGGTACGCTGGCCAGTCGCACGAACTGACGATCGTGGCCGCGTCCGCGTCCGCGTCCGGGCGCGGGCTGCCGGGAGCCGGTGATGGTGTTTCCGTCAGCCGGGTGCGGGCGGCCTTCGAAGCCGAGCACATGCGCAGGTACGGGCATGTGGCCCCCGGCCGGGATGTCGAGGTGGTGGCCGTGCGGATGGTCACGACAGTGCCGGGTCGGCGCCCCCGGCTGGCCGCCCCGGCCGCCGATCCCGCGGCGGTGCGCGGCCGGCGCTCTGTGTACCTGGATGGTTCCTGGCAGGACGTGGTTGTCGTGCCCCGCGCGGGGTTGGGGCCGGGCGACGGCGTCGCAGGGCCGGCGATCGTCGAGTTCGCCGAGGCGACCTGCCTGGTGCGTGCCGGCTGGACCGCCGAGGTGGACGCGGTCGGCTCCCTGCTGCTCACCCGTGTCTGAAGCGTTACTCTGTCGGCGGTTGTCGGTCGAGTGGGAATGAGTGGGACTGGAACACGACAGAAACAGATGTGTCATGTTTCACTGCGAATCTGACGCCCGTGCCGCGTCATGACCAGTTCGCAGGTCGAGGCTCCTTGCCGGGGAGCCGTCCTGGCTCGGTGTCCGAGACGACTGGCGGCCTTGACCGGGTTTGTCGTCCCGGGCGCCGCCGGCGGCCCCGGATGCCTCGGTGGTAGCGCCGTAGTGGCGCTGCAGCCCGGCAAGGGAAAAGTGGACGGAAAGCACTACCTGCCGTCCACCCCGGAAACGGTCCGGTGGGGGCACCTGCCTACTGCCGAGACCCGGCCCGTGCTGAGCGTGGAGTCGGGCGCCACGGTGACGGTCGACACGGTCAGCCAGGAGGGGATCCTCGACGACCAGGGGCGTGACCCGGACGCCTTCTTTGCCGGCTTCGGTGTTGGGACTTCCGAGGTTCTCGACGACGCCCGCATGATCGCTTCTTCTGGTATCCCGCACCGGTTCGGCGTGGACGGTCCACACGTGGTGACCGGCCCGGTGTTCGTCCACGGTGCTGAGCGCGGTGACGTGCTGCGGGTGGATGTGGTTTCGCTGCATCCTCGAGCCAGGTATGGCGTTGTGTCGACCCGGCACGGCGCGGGGCTGCTCGCCGGGGAGTTCCCCGAAGGCGACCCTCCCGGTCCCGACGCGAATGCCCGTAACTGGACGGCTTTCCGGACGACGAGCAGCTTCTGTACCGTCGAACGGCGCCGGGGCAGGCTTTTCGGGGCGCTGGGTGGAGCCGGCGGTCGGAAGGTGCGTTTTCCGCTGTCGCCGTTCATGGGCATCATGTCGGTGGCGATCGACGGTGCCGGTCCGGTTCGGTCGACCTCGGTCGGAACACATGGCGGAGCTCTCGACTGCGTGGACCTGAGTGTCGGTGCCCGGTTGTTTCTTCCGGTGGGGGTCCCCGGCGCACTGTTTGCCGTCGGTGACCCGCATTATTCGTCGGGTGAAGGAAAGATCGCCATGGTTGCGCTTGAAGGGCCGCTGCGCGCGACCTTCCGGCTGACCGTGGTAAAGGAATCCGTCGCTCGGTCCGCTCTCGGAGCGCTGCGCGAACCTTTCGTCGAGACCGACACCCATTGGATTTCGATGGGGGCACACGCCGATCTCGCGGATGCCGTGCGCCGGGCAACGCGCTCGGCTCTGCTCTTTCTGTCCACCCGACTCGGCATGGACCGGGCCGACGCGTTCGCGTACCTGTCCGCGGCGGCTGCCTTCGGTATCGGCCGCGCGGCCGGCGATTCCCGGACGGCGTACTGCCGGATTCGCCGGGCGGACTTCGGGGAGCCGGCTATCGCCAAGCCTCGGCTGGTACGCCCCGCATTCGGACGAGTCATCCCTACTCCTGACACGAATGAGGCCCGGGACGGACCGGATCCGGCGGCAGAAGGCGGACCGGATCCAGCCGGCGCTGATGGGCCGCGCAGCGTCGTGCCGGATGCGGCGGGCGGTGGCGAGGATGAGGGTTGACCCGGGGCGACCCGGCGGCTGGCGGGTTTGTCGGTGGCGTGCGGTACGAAGGTTGTATGCCAGTGGAACAGCGCCCACCAGCCGATCCCGGTCAGACAGATCCCGGTCAGACAGACCCCGGTCAGGCCGCTGGCGCCGACGGTGACCTGCGGGCACGGGCCGAGGCGCTGCTGCACACACTCGCCGGTCCGACCGCGCGTCTGCGGGAGGACCAGTGGCAGGCAATCCGTGCGCTGGTCGCCGAGCGCCGCCGGGTCCTGCTGGTCCAGCGGACCGGCTGGGGCAAGTCCGCCGTGTACTTCATCGCGACGGCCCTGCTGCGATCGGTCGGTGCCGGCCCGACCGTGATCGTCTCGCCGCTGCTCGCGCTCATCCGGAACCAGGTGGCCGCGGCGGCGCGGGCCGGCATTCGGGCCGGCGAGATCCATTCGGGCAACGTGACGGAGTGGGACGCGGTCTACGCGCAGCTGCGCGCCGGCGAACTCGACGTGCTCCTGGTCGGTCCCGAACGGTTGAACAACCCGACCTTCCGTGATGCCTACCTGCCCGAACTCGCGGCCACGACCGGCCTGGTCGTCGTGGACGAGGCGCACTGCATCTCCGACTGGGGGCACGACTTCCGGCCGGACTACCGCCGGTTGCGCACGCTTCTGGCAGGGCTGCGCCCGGATGTGCCGGTTCTCGCGACGACGGCGACCGCCAACGCGAGGGTCACCGACGATGTCGCCGAACAGCTGACAGGCCTCCGGCCGTGCGATCATGATTCTCTTCGCGCGGCCGGAGGCTCCGACGGGCACCTGGCGGTGGACGGGCACCTGGCGGTGGACGGGCACCTGGCGGTGGACGGGCACCTGGGGATGAATCCGGGCCGGCGCGGCGAGACGCTCGTCCTGCGCGGGACGCTCGACCGGGAGAGCCTGCGCCTGGCGGTGGTGGCGTTGCCAGGCGCCGAGCAGCGGTTCGGTTGGCTGGCCGACCAGCTGCCGGGCCTGCCCGGCTCCGGGATCATCTACACGCTGACCAAGCCCGCGGCCGAGGAGCTCACCGCGTTCCTCACCACTGCCGGTTTCGCCGTCGCGACCTACCACGGTGGCACCGAACCCGCCGAGCGGATCGCGGCCGAGGAGGACCTGCTGGCCAACCGGGTGAAGGCCCTGGTCGCGACCAGCGCGCTGGGCATGGGTTTCGACAAACCCGATCTGGGGTTCGTCGTCCACGTCGGAGCGCCGCCGTCTCCGATCGCCTACTACCAGCAGATCGGTCGGGCCGGCCGCGCGGTTGAGCGGGCCGAGGTCGTATTGCTACCGGCCCAGGAGGACAGCGATATCTGGGCGTATTTCGCGGACGCATCCTTCCCCGCGCAGAGCGTGGTCGAGGGGGTGCTGAGCACACTCGCGGGGGCGACATCCTCGATGTCCACCCAGGCATTGCTGGCACGCGTGGACGTCGGGCATGGGCGGCTCGAGGCCATGCTGAAGGTGCTCGACGTCGACGGTGCGGTCCGGCGGGTCCGCGGTGGCTGGGAGGCCACCGGGGCACCCTGGGCCTACGACACCGAACGTTTCGCCAGGGTCGGCGCCAGCCGTGCGCGCGAGCAGCAGGCGATGCTCGACTACATCGCCACCACCGGCTGCCGGCTGGAGTTTCTTCGTCGTGAGCTGGACGATCCCACCGCGACACCGTGCGGACGCTGCGACACCTGCACCGGCCGCCGGTGGCCCGGCGTGGTCTCCGAAGCCGCCCGGGTGAGTGCGAAGGAGCAGCTGGACCGCCCGGGCACCACGGTCGAACCACGTCGGATGTGGCCGACGGGCATGCGCACGCTGGGCATCGGCGTCGCCGGCCGGATACCGGAGGCGGCCGGTGCGCAGCCGGGACGGGCGCTCGCCCGCCTGGGCGGTGTCGGCTGGGGCAACCGGCTGCGCCCGCTCGTGGCGCAGGGCGCGCCGGATGCACCGGTGAGCGACGATCTGGTGGCCGCGGCGGTGCGGGTGCTGGCCGGCTGGGGGTGGCGGCAACGCCCGGCCGCGGTGGTCACGGTTGCCTCCCGCAGTCGCCCACAGCTTGTCGCGAGTCTGGGGGAGCAGATTGCCGCAATCGGGCGGTTGCCCCTGCTCGGCCAGGTCGAGCGGGTTGTCGATGACCGCTCTGCGTATCGGATGAACAACAGTGCGCACCGATTGGCTAGTCTCTGGGAGGCGTTCGCGGTGCCTGAGGATCTCGGGGTGGCCGTGGGGGAGCTGCCCGGCCCGGTTCTCCTGGTGGACGACCTGATCGTCACCGGCTGGACCATGACCGTCGTCGCCAGGGCACTGCGCCACGCCGGGGCCGTGGGAGTACTGCCGTTCGCGCTCGCCGTCGAGACCGGCTAGCCGCAAAGCCGCTTGGTGAGGCGGCAGGGCTGGTTGTCAAGGGTCTTGGGGTACGAGGATGTCGATGTTGATGGTGGCCTTCTCTCCCGGTATCGCAACGGCCTGGCGCGCAACGTAGTCCGGCAGGCAGCATCTGGGCATGCGGGTTCTGTTGCTCGGGGGTACCTGGTTCCTCGGTCAGGCGGCGGCGATCGAAGTCCTGGCGCGCGGATGGGAGCTGACTGTCTTCACCCGAGGGCGGTCTGGGCCCGGGCCGGCCGGGGCCGTCGCTGTGACCGGGGACAGGACCAGTTCGCACGACCTAAGCGCCCTTGCGGAACACGGCCCCTGGGACGTCGTTATTGACACGTCCGCCACCGACATGGCGCCGCGGGAGGTTCTCAGGGCGGCGACGCTCCTGGAACCAGTGGCCGGCGCCTACGTCTTCGTGTCGACGGTCAACGTCTACCGGGAATGGCCGAACAAGCCGCTGGACGAAAGCTCGGAGCTGTTGGACGCCCCCGCCGATGCCGACGCCGAGTTCGGGCGGCTCCCAGCGGGCTGGACGGGGCCGGACTGGTACTACGGTCGGCAGAAGGCCGGCGCGGAGAAGGCGGTCCGCGAGACCTTCGGGGCGCAGCGGTCCGTGATCTTACGACCGGGTGTCATCCTGGGGCCGGGCGAGTATGTCGGGCGCCTGCCGTGGTGGCTGCGCCGGGCCGCCCGCGGCGGCACGATCCTGGGACCGGGAGCGGCGGGCCGCCGTATCCAGCCGGTCGACGTCCGCGACCTTGCGTCGTTTGCCCTCAACCGGGCTGTCGCGGCCGAGGGAGGCAGCTACAACGTCACCGCGCCAGGCCACGAGACCTTCGGTGACCTCCTGAACGCCTGCGTCGAGGTGACCGGTGGGCGAGGTGCCGTCGAGTGGGTTGCCGACGAGGTCCTGCTGGAAGCCGGGGTACGCCAGTGGACGGAGCTGCCGCTGTGGCGGACAAGCGCTGGCGTGTGGGCTGTCGACTCGTCAGCGGCACGGGCCGTGGGCCTGTCGACACGGCCGATCCGTGACACCGTGCGAGACACCTGGCGATGGATGCGGGCGGGTGGCCGCACGGTGGACAACCCCCGGTGGCAGGAACATGGGATCTCCGTCCAGGACGAGGCCGCAGTGCTCGGCGCGGCCAGGCTGGCGGCGGCGCGGGCCAACGCCAGCTCTCCACCATCGGCGCGACAGGGCGGGTGAACTCGGCCTATGCGGGCGCCATCGCGGCCCAGTCCTCGATGGCGTCGCCGTAGCCCCGCAGCGCCCGCGCCTGGGCGAGGTCCGGTCTGAGGAGCCGCAGGCGGATGGAGTTCACCCGCCGCACCAATCCGGTGCCCCGCCAGGAGACCGGGAGTGCGAGGACCGCGTCAAGTGCCGTGACGGCACCGTCGGCATCGCCCTGGACAAGCCGGGCGTTCGCCAGGTCGGCTTGGGCCTGCGCGACGAACATCGGCGGGCGTTGCTCGCCGGGCAGCGCCCCATACCGGTCCAGGGCGGCCTGGGCGTATGTGCCGGCGGTCGCGGCGTCGCCGAGGAGAAGGGCTGTCGCGGCGTTGCTCATGAGTACGCGCTCGATGCTCATGCCGAACTCGCCGTCGATGTCGTGCAGGTCGTCATGCTGCGATGGGTCGCCAAGCGCCTCGGCCTCGGCCATCGCTGCCCGTGCCGGGGGCGCGTCGCCAACGTGGGCCCAGGCGCGGCTGGTGATGGCGGCGATCCTGCGACGTCCCACCGTGCCGACCCCCGGCGCCTGCGCCGCCGCCAGGGCGTGACGCACACCTTCGGCCGGGCGGCCCTGCCAGTACGCGATGTATGCGAGTGTGCCGTGCGCGAATGCCTGCAACGGGCCGAACTCGATCGTCTGCCCGTACAGGGCGGCGGTGCGGGCGAACTGCGCGGCGGGCCGCGGCAGTGACAGGTCGAAACACGCGGAGCCGCAGAGCGCTGCCGCCTCGCCGGCGAGCAGGTAGAGCCGTGCCAGCTGCCGGGGCGCCCGCGTCCGTTCCAGCGACCGCTGGGCGATCTCCAACAGTGCCTGGGCCTGCTGGTAGGCGTTGGGAAGCGTGATGGCGCCGTAATGCGTTGCCAGATGCCGGAGGTCGTCTTCGAGCTGGTCGATCGTCAAGTCGGAGAGGGTGCGGGTAGCTGCCTCGGCGGCGTGATCCGCGGCCTTTCGCGCTGTCATCTCCACGTCGCCTTCGGTTAGTATCGATATCCCTACCGGGTACGCCGTATGGGGATCATTCCTCCCTACCGCGGCCCGCGAAGCGATCCGGTCCGACAGGCGCGCACCCATGGTGGCCGGAAGGGGGTTCAGATCGGAGGCGTCGGCAGCGTCCTCGGCTACCGGCGGGATCGGTGGGGTTGAGTTGGTGGGAGCGGGCCTGTGGCCGAGCACAGGCACCACGGGGACATCGGCGGGTTCCACGATCTGCGCGGGATCGACGCGCGGAGGTAAGAGACCGAGCCTGCGCGCCTTGCGTTCCTTGTCGGCCTGCTCGCGCAGGGCGATGACCCGTCCGCCTGCTTCCAGCGCCTCGTCGAGCTTCTTGGCAAGTCCTTCGGAGGGAACGGCGTGGCCGTTGACGGCCTCGGCGATCTGCTGGCGGCGGTAGCCGGTGCGCCGAGCCAGTTCGCTGTTGTTGGTGTGCGTGGTCGCGATGAGCTGGCGCAGCAGGGCGGACAGCTCGGCGAGTGCGCCGTTCGGCTCTCTCTCGGCAGGCACCGCGCCCACCTCCCCGTTGTCATGAGATGCCGTGGGTGCAACCGCTGGGGGCAGACAACGCCCCCGCATGTTGCAGTCTGTGCAGGACCTTGCGCCGATTGTGTCATGGATGCGACGGAAGCGGCACCGGCGAGTACGGGGACCGCTCGCGAGTGCTGTGCGTCCTCTACCGCGAGGATGCCCCTGTCGCGGCTCCGTCGGAGAGGAGGTCCGTCGTGCCCACTGCACATCCAGTGGGGTCCGCCGTCGTGCCTGAGTGGCGGCGTCCCTCTGTGATCGACGCGAAGGTGGTCGACGCGGTCGAGGCGGCCTGGTGCCATCCCGGCGTTGCGGTCGTGCTGCGCGGCACGCTCAGCTGCCCGACCACGGTGTCCTCGGGCGCGTGGGGGGACTTCCTTGCCGCGGTCAAGCGTGGCGAGTACGACCATCTGCCGTTGGCCGAGACGCGGCGCGCTCCAGCCAGCCGAACATCATCTGAAAGGGACAACTCGTGACTGACGCCGCACTGGCGGATGACCAGGCTGTTCGTCTGCGCAACAAGGTCATTGACGATCTCGTGGCCGCCGGGACGATCGTCTCGCCAGCGATCGAGGCCGCGATGCGGCGGGTGCCGAGGGAGGCGTTCGCGCCGGAGGCTGAGCTGAGCGCGGTCTACCACCCGTGGAATGGGCTGGTCACCAAGCGAGACGCTGACGGCCGGTCACTCAGCTCGCTGTCCGCGCCGCAGGCGCAGGCGCACATGCTGGAGCAGGCCCGGATCGAGCCGGGGATGGCAGTCCTCGAAGTGGGCAGCGGCGGGATGAACGCCGCATACCTTGCCGAACTGGTCGGCCCGTCGGGGCGGGTCGTGACGGTCGACATCGACGAGTTCGTCACGATGCGGGCTTCTCGTTTCCTGGCGGAGGCCGGCTACGCGGATGTGCGGGTGGTGCTCGCCGACGCCAAGGCGGGCGTGCCGCGGTTCGCTCCCTATGACCGAGCGCTGGTCACACTCGGGACGTGGGACATCCCGCCGGCCTGGCGGGACCAGCTGGTCGAGGGCGGGCGGCTGGTCGTGCCGTTGCAGGTCATGGGTCTCATGCGAACCGTGGCCTTCGAGAAGGCAGGCGACCTGCTGGTCAGCGACTCCTCGAAGCTGTTTGGCTTCGTCCCGATGCAGGGAGCCGGCGCGCATGACAGCGTCGAGCTGGCCTTGGCCGGCGGCGCGGTGACACTGATCTTCGACGAGGGGGCGCCGGCCGACCCGGCCGCGCTGGACGGAGTGTTCGATACCGAGCCGTTCGTGGTGGACAGCGGCGCGGGCCTTCGGATGGGCGAACCGTGGGCAACGATGCAGATGTGGCTGGCCACGACCGTGCCGGGCTTCTGTCGACTGCGCGTCGACCACGACCTCAACGAGGCGGCGGCGCGGCCGTTGCCCGGTGCCACGGTCGGGTGCGCGGTCGTCGAGGGCGGCAGCGTCGCCTACGTCGCTACCCGCCAGCTCGATGGAGACGACCTCACCCTTGACGTCCACGCCTACGGGCCGGACGCCGCCGGCCTCGCCGAGACGGTCGTCGAGCAGTTGCGGGTCTGGGATCGGGACCACCGCGGCGGCCCGGGACCGCGCTACCTCGTCCTGCCGGCTGGAACCCCAGACACCGAGCTTCCGGCGGCGGATCGCGCCATTAACAAGATCCACAGCAGGGTTGTCCTGTCCTGGCCTCGTCCGGCGCATTCCGCATCGGACCAGGACATCGCTCACCAACCCTTTCCACGGTAAGGAGCTGATCATTCATGATCTTTCAACCCTCCGACAGCGCCATCGCGCTGCTGGACCGAGGCGCGGATGACGACGAGTTTGCCCTCGACGTACGGGTGGTCATCTCGCACCTGGTCGGGCAGAACGACTGCCCGACCAACGACGGGTGCGGCGAGACCTGCAAGGACAACGCGAGCGCTTGCCGCTCGAACAACAACAACGTGTTCTAACCGGCGAGGTCCGGCCCTCGGCCTGCCGGCGGCCAGACTTTGAGGAGGTGTGGAGCGATGGCGACAGGGGCCGCGAGGCTTTCCTGGAGCCCGGTCGGGCTGTTGCGGGTCACGACCGAGCCAGGAGCGCTTGATTTCCCGGACGCGCTGGACCTGTCCTCCACCGCTCCCGCCGCCCCGGTTCTGGCGTGGCTGGCGAAGATGTGGGGCCGCGGGGAGATCCGCGAGACGCTGACCTGGGCGAGTCCGGCGCTCTGCGCGCAGATCGAGGCGATCCTAGCCGACGGCGGCGCGGCTCCCGTCCACGTCCGCCGGGCGTCGGCGTCGCTGGCGTCGTACCTGCTGCGCTGGCAGCGCCGGCAAACGCCGTTCGGCCTGTTCGCCGGGGTCGGTCCCGCGCGATTCGACAGCGCGGTCGCGAAGGTTCGCTGCGGCCCCGGCCACCGGTACGCGATCCGGGCGGACGCCGATTGGCTCGGCGAGGTGACCGCCCGGATCGGACGGTGTCCCAAGCTGGCCGCCCGGGTACCGGTGGTGGCCTGCAACACCGTCACCCGGCGGGGCGGCCGGCTGATCGCTCCCGGAGCCACGCCAGGCCCCGGCCCGCATCGCGAGGCGGCATTGGAGGTGTCCGTCCGGGCGACCAGCCCTGTGATCTTCGCCCTCGGCGCGTCTAGCGCCCCGATTCCCCTCGGCGAGCTTCGCGAGCTGCTCGCCTCCCGGTTCCCCACAGCCAGCGGCGACCAGATTGACGGAGTACTCGGCGAACTGGTCGACAACCAGTTCCTGCGCAGCGCGCTGCGGGTTCCGATGAGCGAACCGGACGCGCTGCGCGCCGTCTGCCAGGTCCTCCACGACGCCGACGCGGAGAACATCGCCGAGGTCGCGGACCTGGTCCGCGAGCTATACGCGATCCGCGACGCGCTGCCCGCTGGCCTTGTCGACGCCGTCCCGGCAGGGGTCGGCGCGCGGATGACGGTGCAGGCCCCCGCGGCGCGAACCCCGCTGCTGATCGACACGGCCGTCGACTGCGAAGCAGACATCCCCACAGCGGTGGCCCGCGAGATCCGGGACGCCGTGGCCGTGCTGTACCGACTCTCGCCCTACCCGTTCGGCCATCCGGCCTGGCGGGAATACCACACCGCGTTCCGCTCCCGCTACGGCACGGGTGCGCTGGTCCCGGTTCTCGACCTGGTCGCGGACAGCGGCCTCGGCCTGCCGGCCGGGTTTCTCGGCTCAGCCCGCGAGACTCCGCCGCGGCAGCTGAGCGAACGCGACGAGAGGGTCATGGCGCTCGTCCAGGAGGCGATGGCCGGCGGCAGTGAGCTGCTTCTGACCGACATGATGATCGACGGGCTGTGCGCGGACAGCGCAGCCGTTCCCGCGCTGCCGCCGCGCACCGAGGTGGCCTTCGAGATCCACGCGGCCACGGTCGCGCAGCTACAAGCCGGCCGGTTCACGCTGGAGGTCACCGGTACCCCGCGCCCGGCGAGCAGCATGGCCGGACGGCACGCCTACCTTCTGCCCCCGGACGATTTCGCTGCGGTTCGTCGGACGTTCGAGCCCGCCGCGCCGGGGCTGGTGACGGCGCAGTTGTCGTTCGCTCCACGTCGGCAGCGCAGCGAGAACGTTACCCGCACCGGCGCGCTGAGCCCGACGGTCATCCCCCTCGCCGAGCATCGGCGGCCTGGCCCGGACGGGATCGACCCCTCGGACCTGGCGGTGACGGCCGACGACTACGGCCTCGACCTGGTCCAAATCTCGACCGGCGACCGGGTGCAGCCGCTGGTTCCGCACGCGCTGGAGGCCAGCGTCCACACACCGCCGCTTGCCCGGTTCCTCGCCGAGGTGCCGACGGCCTGCTGCGCGGTGTACCGGTCGTTCTCCTTCGGCGCCGCCTCCCGCCTGCCGTACCTGCCGCGGGTCCGCTACCGGCGCACGATCCTCTCCCCGGCCCGCTGGCTGCTCGACGCAGCCCAGCTCCCCGGTCGCCGCGCGGCGACCGCCGAATGGGAGCGGGCCCTGACCGGTTGGCGGGCTCGCTGGCACGTCCCGGACCACGTTGCGCTCGTCGACCACGACCGGCGCCAGCCTGTCGATCTACGTCACCCGGCACACCGGCACCTGCTGCGGACCCGTCTCCAGCGCGCCGGACACCTGGAACTGCGCGAGACCGCACCGCCCGACCAGCTCGGCTGGATCGGGCGCGCCCACGAACTCCTCCTGCCGCTGACCCGCGCCGAACAGCACGACGTCCAAGCCGCGCGCACGAGCCCATCGCCGTGCCCCGTGCCGGCCGCCGAACTCGCCCTACCGGCCGCGTCGCCAGTCATCGCCGCCCGGCTGTACGCCCACCCCGACCGGTTCGACGAGATCCTCACCGACCATCTCCCCGCCTTGCTACAAGGGCTCTCCGCCGAGCCGGCGTGGTGGTTCCACCGGCACCGCAACCTGCGCGACCACCAGAGCGACCAGTATCTGGCGCTGTTCCTGCACGTCGGCGACCCGGGCGCCTACGCGGCGACCGCCAGCCAGCTCGCGGCCTGGGCCGAGGAGATGCACCGCGGGCGGCTGACCGCACAGCTGACCTTCGCCAGCTGGCAGCCGCCCACCGGCCGCTACGGTCACGGCCCCGCGCTCGACGCCGCCCTACGCGTGTTCACGGCCGACTCGGTCGCCGCGCTCGCCCAGATCGGCGCGGCTCGCACCGGGACAGCTCCGCAGGCGCTGACGGCGCTCAGCTTCCTCGACCTGGCCGCCGCGTTCGCCGACGACGCCCCCACCGGGAGGGCCTGGCTGTTAGACACGTTGCCCCAGACCCACGGCCGTCTCGATCCAGCTCTCCGCGACCAGACCGTCGTGCTCGGCGACGGACTCGGAGCACTGGCCGAGACACCTCCGGGCCGCGCGGTGGCCGCCGCCTGGCAGGACCGCGCCGCCGCGCTCACCGCCTACGCCAGAGAGCTGGTCTCCCAGCGTGAGCCGGCCGGCGTGCTGGGGCCGTTGCTGCACCTGCATCACCTGCGCACGCTCGGCGCCGGCCCCGAGGCCGAGCGCGTTACCGGCCGACTGGCCCGTGCGCTGGCACTGCTCGCCCAGGCCACCCATGCGAACGCCTGACACCGTGGCCACCGGACTGGCGTCCTCGGCCGACCTCGCCCGCGAGGCCGCGGGTCAGCTCCGCCAGGCCGCCACCGTCCCGCCGCGAACCGTGCACGCCCGGCTTGCCGGTGCGGCATTGGCCAACGGCACCGCCGGGATCGCGCTGGCGTACATCGAGCGCGCCCGCGCCGGTCTTGACGACTGGGGCCGCGCCCACGAGTGGATCTGTGACGCTGCCGCCGAGCCCGTCAGCGACCACGACACCGCCGGGCTTTTCCTTGGCGTCCCGGCCCTGGCGTTCGTCCTCGACGCCGCCGCCGGTCCCACCGGCCGCTACCGCGGCGGTATCGCCGAGCTCGACGCCGCCGTGACCCGGCTCGCGCACCGCCGCGCCGCCCAGGCCCTCGCCCGCATCCAGGCCGGCCGGCTCGCGTCATTCGCCGAGTACGACGTCTTCTTCGGCCTGACCGGGGTCGGAGCCCTGCTGCTGCGCCGGGCCTCTACCAGCAACGCGACCGAGCAGGTTCTCACCGCGCTTGTCGCGCTGACCAGACCGCTGACCGTGGACGGCGAAACGCTGCCCGGCTGGTGGGTCGGCCACGACCCGCACCGCCGGCAGAGCTCTGCCTTCCGCGGCGGGCACGCCAACCACTCGATCTCCCACGGGATCTGCGGCCCGCTCGCCCTGCTCAGCCTCGCCGCCCGCCGTGGCACCCTGGTGGACGGGCAGCTCGACGCGATCGGCAGCGTCTGCGACTGGCTCGACGCCTGGCGGCAGGACGGTCCCGCCGGTCCGTGGTGGCCGGAGCATCTCGCCGTGGACGAGTTGCGCACCGGGCGCTGCGTCCAGACCCGCCCGGCCCGGCCCAGCTGGTGCTACGGCACGCCCGGCATCACCCGCGCCGGGCAGCTCGCCGCGCTCGCCCTCGGCGACCGGCGCCGTCAGGCGGCATACGAACAGGCCCTGCTCGCCTGCCTCGACGACCCCACGCAACAGGCCCGGCTCGTCGACCCCGGCCTCTGTCACGGCCACGCCGGGCTGTTCCAGACCGTCTGGCGCGCCACCGCCGACGCCACCACCAGCGACCTGCACGCCCGGCTACCGGAGTTGGCCGATCGCCTGCTGTGCGCCGCGCGGACCGCGGACCAGGCCGACCCCGGGTTCCTCACCGGCAACGCCGGCACCGCGCTGGCCCTCCACACCGCATCCACGAACACAGCCCCGCTCTCGGGATGGGACACATGCCTTCTGATCAACTAGCCCACCCGGACAGCGCCGACGCCACCGAGCACGCGATCCACCGGGTCCTCGGCGGCGATCCGCTCCCGGCCGCCGCCGCGACGTGCAGCCTCGACCCCGACGACCTCGCCGCCGCCGCCGAGATCTACCGCACCGCCGGGCGCCGTGCCCTCGCCGAGCACCGCGAGACCTCCTGGCGGCAGCTCTACCTCCGGTTCGCCGACTGGCAGCGGGCCGACCCGATCGCGGCGGCCCACCTGCTCCCACTCCTGGACGACGCCGAACGGCACGGCCAGATCAGCGCGTGGTGGTTCATGCGGAAGCACCCCTGCTGGCGCCTGCGGCTCCATCCAAGCCAGCCCGGCTCGTCCACCGGGATCGAGGCCAGGCTCGACGAGCTCGCCGCTGACGGCCAACTGGATGCCTGGTGGCCCGGGGTCTACGAGCCGGAGACCGCCGCGTTCGGCGGTGGCGCGGCCATCGACATCGCTCATGCCCTGTTCGCCGCCGACAGCCGCGGCGTCCTCGAGCTGGTCGTCGCAGGCGGGACCGGGCTCGGCCGCCGAGAGCTGTCGCTCCTGCTCGTCGGCGCACTCCTACGCGGTGCCGGCCTTGAGTGGTACGAGCGCGGTGACCTGTTCGATCGCATTTGCGTCGAACGACCGCTGCCACACGACGTCCCCGCCGAGAAGCTCACCGCGCTCAGCGACAGCCTGGCCGCCCTGCTGCGCACCGACACCGCCCCTGACGGGCCGCTGTTCGGCTCCGGCGGGCCCGTCGCCGCCCAAACCCGATGGGCCGATGCCTGCGGCAGCGCAGGCCGGGCGCTCGCGGACGCGAACCGGACCGGGCAGCTGCGCCGCGGGCTACGCGACATCCTCAGCTACCATGTGATCTTTCACTGGAACCGACTCGGTCTGCCCGCCCGCACCCAGGCACTCCTCGCGCACGCCGCCCGCCAGGCTGTCCTCGGCCCCGCC
Source organism: Protofrankia sp. Cas3 (assembly GCF_963555955.1). Taxonomy (NCBI): domain Bacteria; kingdom Bacillati; phylum Actinomycetota; class Actinomycetes; order Frankiales; family Frankiaceae; genus Protofrankia; species Protofrankia sp. Cas3. The sequence goes on along the minus strand of NZ_CAUVXP010000089.1, from coordinate 1,819 downwards.
GTGCCGCTTCGGCCGGCAACACTCCGGCTGTCTTGCGCTCCCGCGCCCGAGGTCGATCGCCTGCTCGGCCGATTCCCCCTGATCCATCACGGCCGGCTCCACTGCCCCGACCTGGCCAGCCGCGTTGCCCGCGTCGAGGAACTCGCCCAGAGCGCCGCCCTGCACGACGACCCTGACGACCGCATCAACGCCGCCTGCGCCGCCTGGAACCTGGCGGCGCTCATCGCCGCCGACTGCGACCTGCCCGACCTCGCCGCCGAGCTCTGTCACCACCAGTTCGGCATCGTCGAGGCAGCCTGGCCCGTCGCCGGCCGCGTCGCCATCGCCAGCCTGCAACCCCTGATCAACATCGCCCGTCTCGACGAGCGCGCCGGCAACCCCCTCCGTGCCTTCCACACCCTCAGCCTGATCGACAGCGTCGCCCGCACCGGTGGCACCGCTGACATCGCCGGACGAACGATCGACTTCGCGTACTTCCTCGCTTCCGGCCGCGACAGCGGCGACCTCGACGCATTCCTTCGCCGCGTGCTGCGCGACGACGGCACCCGCGCCCTCGCCGCGGCCGGTCAATGGGCACGAACCGTCGACCATGCCACCCGCCACGACGACCTGCCCCACCAGCTTCGTGAAGCCCGGCAAGCCCGCATTCTCGCCGCCGCGCTGGACCAGCGGTTCGACGAGGCGATCCGGCTCCTCGACACCGCTGAGACGCCCGAACTCTGGGAGCAGGCCGTTGCCGCCTGCCTACGCGCCTACCTCGACATCAACACAGGACAGGCCGACCCCGAAGCACTCGCCGCGATGATCACCGCAGTGCAGCGGGCCCGCGGATCGACCCAACGCGACACCACCATCTTCCGGATCAAGCTCGGTCTCACCGCGATCGACCTCGCTGCCGCCACCCACCCACGTGAGGTCAGCCTGCTCGCCGCCGAACTCGGCGCCGACGCCCAGCGGTCCGCCAGCGCCTACGCCGCCCGTGAAGTCCTCGCTCATCCGACCTGCTGTGCCCTCCTCCTTCCGACGCAGGCCGCCGAGCTGAGCGCCTTGGTCGACAACGCGGGACTACACGCGGGAACGATCCCCGAGGACCTTCGCGAAAGGCTCCACCAGTCGACTCGTGCGGCGGCTCATGTGCTTAACCAGACGCTGCGGCGTTGGACGCGTTGACGCTCACGGCCAGTCAGGAACCGAACCCCAGGAGGAAGAGGATTGATCACTTCCAGCGCCCCTGACGTGCTATTCGCCCGCGCCGGGGTCGCCTTTGGAAACCTGACGCCCGACCACGTCCCATACTCCATGGACTCCCCGCGGGGGGGTGCTGGTTTCGCCCGCGCTCGGACTCGGCGGGAACCCGCCGACGTCGGCGTCCTGCTCGGCCACCTGCACCTGATAGGCCTCGGCTGCCCGCCGCCGGTCCCCGCGGACCTCGTCGAGGGCGTCGAGGCATGGCTGGCCGGCCGGCTCGCCGCACGCCGCGGCGAATGGCGGGGATGGCTCGCCGCCGTGCTCACGACCTGGGCCGCCACCGTGTACGACACCGTCATCGGCGGTCTGCGTCTGCCCGTGGACGCGCAGGGGTCGGCCCCACCGACAGGAGGCGACAGGATCCACCCGGTGACGTCATGTGGCCACCCCACTAGCCGGCCGATTAGAGCGCCCGGAGCATGCTGGCGAGCCGGGGAGTCGCGGATGCATGAGGCCGGCCTCGCGCGGGCGGCGGTCGACCGGCCACGTTGTGCTCACCCATGCCCGCCAGGATCATTGAGGGCTCCCGCAACCCACGCTGATAACAACGGATAAACTACGGTTGCGGTAG
>NZ_CAUVXP010000088.1:0-25523 GCF_963555955.1 Protofrankia sp. Cas3 | reverse complement strand
GCGCACGGGCGTGCGCCGGGCGGGTGTGCGCCGCGCTGACGGTGTCGCGGGTCGCGAGGCTGCCTCTGCACGCTCGTCGGTGACCGGGTGTCAGGACGCAAGGGTAGATCATGGCCCGGATGGTCACCACCAGTTGTTAGCCTGATCGCTGGGACGATCCGGGAGGCGGTCGCACACATGCACCGCTATATCACGCAGAGTACTCGGGTGCTGAACGATGTGTCGCGGCAGGGTTGACCGAAGTCTCCCTTGCCCGGATGGCCGAAAGCCTACCGGGGCCGATGAAGCACCCGGAGGGCCGTCCGGGCCGTGGGCCGTGGTCAACCACCGGCCAGGGGTCCCCGTGCCACGCCGAAGCCGTTGCACGGGGGAGGCCCGCTACCGTCCTGATCGTGCGGACGGTTGACATCCGCCCCACAAGGGCGGCACGGCGACGGTCTGGTCGGCGTGTGGGGAGCGGGTCTGTGGACTGCCGCCGACGCTGGGTGGACCGCGTTCGCCAGTGGCTCGAGCCGTGGACAGGCCGGCGGATCTGGGCGTTTTGGCTGGTCACCCGAGTAGCGCTGGTTGTGTTGGCCATCACCGCGAAGGTCCTGGGTGCCCAGCATGGTGTGCTGGGCGACGTCCGGCTCTACGACCAGTGGGGCGGTGGCCTGCTCCACGGTCGGGGCCTGCCTGTCGGCGACGACCGTTGGCAGTATCCCCCGGCTGCCGCCATCGTGTTGGTCGTCCCATCCGTGCTGGAGGCCGCGACCGGATTTCCCTACGACGTCGGGTTCTTCCTGCTGATTCTCGCGGCGGACGCCGCGATCACCGCCATACTTGCCCGCCGTTCGGTGTCCGCGGCCCGGTTCTGGCTGGTCGGGATCTGTGCCCTTGGACCGGTGTCGGTGGCACGGTTCGACATGGTGCCGGCGGTGCTCGCCGTGGTCGCCGTCGCGGGGCTCGGCGGGCCAGCTGCGCCCGGACTGACGGCGAGCGGGCCGGCGGCGAGCGGGCCGGCGGCGAGCGGGCCGGCTGCGAGCGGGCCGAACCAGCACAGTGGCGGACGTTGGGGGCGAGTCGGTCTGGCGGTCGGTCTCGGGACCGCTGTGAAGGTGTGGCCGGTGTTGTTGCTGCTCGCGTTGGGCGGGCCCGGTTCGGGCATCCGTTGGGCCGGGCGGCTGCGTGGGCCTCTGCACGGACGGCTGCGCGGGTGCTCGGGCGGACGTTCGGGGCGTCCGGCTGTCAGCACGGCCCAGGCCGCCCTGGTGCGCATGGCGGCCGGGTTGGTGGGGGCGGTCGCGTTGGTCGCAGTGGTGCTGTTCGCCGCCGGCTGGTGGCGGGACGCCTTCGGCTTCCTGGGCGCGCAGAAGGACCGGGGCCTGCAGGTCGAGGCAGTTTCGGCGACCCCGTTCGTCCTTGCGCACATGGTCGGGTTACATGCTGGACCGTCATATGCCTGGGGGGCGTTGCAGTTTGGATCCAAGCTGGCGCAGCTGGTGGCAACGATCTGCTCGTTTGTAGAGGTTGTGGTCGTGCTGGCCGCTGCCGCGCGCTGGTGGCTGCCGCGTTGGTCCCGAAGCCTCGAGGGCTCCCGAGCCGCGGCGGAATCGCGCGCGGCGATCCACCCGGCGGACCGCATGCTGGCGCTACTGCTGGTCGTGCTCGTGACAAGTCGGGTGCTCAGCCCGCAGTACCTGGTCTGGGTACTGGCGGTTGCCGCGTGCCGTCCGCACTCGTCCGGCCAGACTGTTGCCGCAGCGGCTCGCTGTGTGGTTGACCGGCGTCGGCAGGTCACCATTGGCCTGTTGGTGACCTGCCTGCTCTCGCTCGTGGTCTATCCGATCCGTTATGAGGACGTCATCCAGGGCCGAGTCGTCGCGAGCCTGCTCCTGGTCGTCCGTAACGGTCTGCTCCTCATTGTCTGCTGGGAGGCTGTCCGTGCCGCTTGGCCGTCGTCGCGGTCCGTGCCGTGGCAACCCTGGAGATCATGGCGACGGCAACGGTCAGGGCCGCAACAGCGGCCAGGGTCACATCTGCGGGCGGATGCGTCTGCCTCAGAAGCGTCCAGGTCGGGGCCAACGACGCCAACGACGTCACACACAGCGTCACCGAAGTGATGATCGTCAGTCGGCGTAGTGCAGGTGAACCACTCGTACCGATCATTACCGAGAGCGATGGGATGGCCAGCGCGAGATACCAGGGGTAGACCACGGGGCCGCTCAGGGCCACCGCCATTCCGCCGACACCAATGATCGCGACGTCGTCGGGGACGCGTCCGGCCGGCCCGTCCGCCGTCGCGGTCCCACCAGCCGTTGCAGTCCCACCAGCCGTTGCAGTTCCACCAGGCATCGCGGTCCACGTAGCCGTTGCGGTCCACGTAGCCGTGCCGGCTTCAGGCGGCGTCGGGTTGCGCCAGGCCCGGCCGAACAGCGCTGCGATGACGGCTGCGGCCACGGTAAGCGACGAGATTCGGGCGTCGGCGAGGACGGTCTCGGCATGGCCGCTGACGCCGAGTAGCCGCAGTGACAGCGAGATCGGATGGGCGAGGAGCGCGGCCGGAGCGATGTCGGTCCGCAGCCTGCCCGCGGTGGACAGCGCTGTGATCCAGGTCGGACCGAAGCCGACTGCGATCATGCTGGCCGTGATCGTGGCCGTGGCCACCGTGAGGTCAACGAGCACGCCCGTCGCGGCGGTGATGATGGCGCCAGCCGTGCCGCCCCGGGGCGTGGCAGCCTGGGCACCTGGAGTTGCCCCGGTCCTGATGGCTGTGCCGGTGCCGCTCACGAGCTGTTCGCGAAGGTGGACGACGAGCAGTACGGCGAGAGCGAGGAAGGCGGTCGCCTTGATCGTGCCTGCCAGGCAGGCGAGGGCGACCGCGCCGGCCCGGGCGGCATACGAACTGATCGGAAGTCCAGGTGTCCGGCGATCGGGCCGCCAACGGGGATCAAGGCGGTGCCGGTGCCGGTGCCGGTGCCGGTCGACGACGAGTGCCGCGATGCACAGCGCACCGGCCAGCGCGTCCAGGTGCGCGCCGCCGACCAGGTGGATCACGGTGACCGGATTGCAGGCGAGCAGCGCGAGCACCAGCGCGGTCCGCTGGCTGCCCGGCCGCTGGCTGCCCGGCCGCTGGGGCAGAAGGCGCAACGTGAGCAGCACCAGCGCCACCACCGAGGTCACGGCGACGAGGCGTAGCAGGAGCACGGCACCGATCGGACCAGCGCCGAACAGAGCGTTACCGACCGCCGCGGCCGTCTTCTCGACGAACACGGCCGTTCCGCCGTAGGGGGCATGGGTTTCGCGCCAGCGTGGATCAACCGCGGCCACGAAGGCGCCCAGGTGGGGGCCGAGCGTGCGCAGCGCTGAAATGCCGTGTGTCGCCGGATCGAGCCCGTGGCGGGCGAGCTCGCCCTGGCCGGCATAGGCGTAGACGTCCCGGCTGAACAGCGGTGGGCCAAGTGCGAACGGCAGCGTCCATGCGAGCGAGGTGACGGCCACCCGGGATGGCGTGAGGGTTTCGCGGAGCGTCGCGCGGATCAGGGCGCACCAACACAGACACAGCGTGATCACGGCGATGGCGGCGATCGCGGCCAGCCAGCCTCGGGTTGCGCCAGGCGGTGGACCGGATGGGAGGATCCCCCACCAGGACGAGGGATTGAGCGTGTCCGGGTTGCGTGGTCCGAGCCGGGCTTCGGCGAGAACGGCGGTAACCGCCGCGATGGCGCCTACCAGCGTCGGCCAGACAGCGGGTGTATCAAACAGGACCACACGGTTACGGAATGACATCATGGATCTTCGTTGCCGTCCAGCGATGCCGCCGCAGGCGGTCCGGATCGGCGCTGGCCGGGTAGTTCCGGTCCGCGGGTTTCCGGAGGTTGGACACTGGGAGGTGTCGGTTGGGTCCACTCGGCACCTTGCGGCGCGAACACCGGCGGCGCGAACACCGGCGGCGCGCGCGCCGATCGCGTGACACGCATCCCGACCGGCATCCCGACCGGCATCGTGATGACCGTTGTGAAACTGTGCCACGTGAAACCGTGGTAGGACGAAACGTGACAGGCCGGATACCGATGGTTGAGTACGAGTCACCGGCGGTGCACTCCTTCCCAGCCTTCTGTCCCCCGTTGCGGCACGTGGCGGCCTTCCTCGGCAGATGTGGCGACCAGCGCTCCTCATCCACAGCGGTTCGGGCCATCGTCGCCGGTGCGCTCGCCGGTGCCGCGGCGTGCCGGCGCCGACCGTGGATGATCACTGCCGTCCTGTGCGGACTGTCGTTGCTCCTTGGGCTCACCGGCCCGGACACCCCCGCGCAGGAATACCGAGTGTGGCTGTTCAAGCACGGCGGCGCGATCCTGTGGGACGACCAGTGGTACGGCGGGCACACCGTACCCGGCTACAGCGTGCTTTTCCCGCCGCTCGGGGCGCTGTTCGGAGTGCAGGCCCTGGGCTGTCTCGCCTGCGTCGCGTCCACGATGATCGTGACCCGGCTGCTGCGTGGCAGCGGCCGGACCCACGACAACGGCAACGGCAACGGCAACGACCTGGCGCTGGTCTGGTTCGCGGTCGCGACGGTGGCGAATCTTGTCGTCGGGCGGATGCCGTTCGCCCTCGGGATGGCGTTCGGCGCGCTCGCGCTGCTCGGCGTGCGCGAGCGGCGGATGAAGGCGGCCTGGGTCGGTGCGATCGGCTCGTCGCTGGCCTCGCCGCTCGCCGGCGGGTTCGTGCTGCTGATCGGCCTGGCCCTGCTCGGCACGCTCGATCGGCGTCGAGTGCTGCCGCTGGTTGGCGCGGCGAGCGGCATCATCGTTGCGTTGCTGTTTCCCGAACACGGTGTGCAGCCGTTCCCGGCGTTGACGCTCCTGTCCCTGCTCGTGCTGATCGCAGCCGGGCTGGTCGTCGTCCCGAAGAAGGAGGTGGCGATCCGCCGGGGACTGGGGCTGTGGGCGGGTGCCGCCGCTGTCTTCTTCTTCGTCCCGACGCAGATCGGCGGGAACATCGCCCGGCCGGCGACCCTGCTGGCGGGCCCGGTCGCGGCGATGCTGTTGGCCCGCCGTCCACGGGTGCTGCTCGTTGTCGCGATACCGCTGGTCGGCTGGCAGATCGGCCCCGTACACGGCGCGCTGGCCACCTACGGGGACGCATCGGGCCAGCCCGGTTACTACACCGGTCTGCTCGACTACCTCGACCACGGCCCGGTGGCCGCAGGCCGGGTGGAGGTCCCGTTCACCCGTGCGCACTGGGAGGCGTCGCTGGTGGCGCCGCACGTCCCGCTCGCCCGCGGTTGGGAACGGCAGCTCGACATGACGTACAACTCGCTGTTCTACGACGGCACGCTCGCCCCCGACACCTACCACCGGTGGCTGCTCGAACGCGGCGTCCGTTTCGTGGCGCTGCCGGACGTGGAGCTGGACTCCTCCGCGCTCGGGGAGGCGAAGCTGCTGGCGGCCGGCCAGCCCTACCTGGAGCTCGCGTGGTCGGACCCGCACTGGAAGGTCTGGCTGGTCACCGACGCGCCGGGGCTGGTGCGGGGGCCGGCGACCCTGACTGAGCTCGGGGTCAGCTCACTGGCGGTGAACTTCTCCGCCCCGGGGCTCGCGACCGTCCTGGTGCACTTCACGCCGTACTGGCAGCTGGACGACGGGTATGACGACGGGTATGAGGCGTGCGTGTTCGAGACGGCGGACGGCTGGACGGGCATCCGCACCGACACGCCCGGCCCGGTGCGCCTGTCCGCCCGGCTGACCGTCAGCGGCCTGACCGGGGCCAGCGCCCTGGACTGCCCCACCGACCCCCACGTCCACCGAGTAACAGCCATAACCCGGTAGGTGGCCGTACTCCGCCGTTCGTTGGCAAGATCGGCGGATGTTTGTCGTTGCGTACGCTTTTTCAGCCGCCAGGCGTACCCGACGACAAACATCTACAGATCTTCGCTCGCCGCACGGCCAGTTGACGCCTGCGTCCATCGTTCTTGCTGTACCGACCCGGCACCGACCCGGCACCGACCGACGCATCAGCACGCTCGGCACGCGCACGGGTCCGGCGCCTGCTTTCTTCGGACCGGTTGTTGTCCAGTTTCAGACCGACTACCGCCAGACAACTGATTATCCGGATTCGGTACGATGTCAGACGATCGCATCGGGCGGCCATTCTACGCGATCAACGGGCATCCGGGGGGAACATGCCAGACGTTGTGGGAAGCTACCGGAACATCATGGCGCAGCGCTGGCCGAACTGGTGGGTGAACTGGCCCCTGACCAGGGTCGTCGCGGTCGGCGACATCTTTGTGGCGACGTCGGGAAGGTTAGTGCGGGCCGGCGATATGACCGCAGGACTATCCGTCCGCGCCGGAACATCGATTCCGAGTTTTGAGCATGACTCGAACGGAAGCGTTGCCATCACGTTTGCGCCGGCAGCGGGTGTCGCGGATGCCCGCATGCAGGCGGAGATCCGGTTCCGGCGGGGCGACGCCATGCTGGTGGCCTACGACGGGGTGACCCAGGCCGACGTCGCGGACGCAACGGAGGTCGCCACAACCTTGCTGCGGCGGTGGTGGGCCGGCGGCTGGGACCTCGACAAGGTCGTGGTCACGTCCGTGATGACGGCGTCCGGCGGGATTCTCCTCTCCGGCGCGAGCGAGTCCGGTGGCTCAGTGCGGCTCAACGCCCGAGCGGGCGTCGGGCTGGGGCCGTTCACGGTCGTCGATCTCGCCATGAAGTTCGACCTCGACCGGTCCACCGCCCGCAACGACTCCTGGACGGTCGAGGCCTGCACGCCGATGTTCCAGGTGATGCGGTTGAAGAAGACCTTCCTCCGTAGAGTGGTCGAAGACTTCGGGATGAGTCAGGGCGGCCGCGGCGCCTTCCCGACGGACGTTCCACCCGCGCTGATCAGCTACGTGGGTGAGCATCCCGAACACGTCATCGACGTGGTTCCCCCGGGCGAGGCGCAGCCTGGGTCGGGGGATGTCGGTGCCGGGGCTCCATCCGTCGCCTGACGCCATGACGACCTACCAGCCGCACATGCCGCCGGCTCTCTGCGTGCCCTCCGGTCCGACCGTGGTATTCGACGTTCAGTCAGACCCGGGGAATACGGGAAGCTACGTCGTCAATCTGTACCGTTACGACGAGCCATGTGAAGTCGGCCAGAGTGGCTCTCCCGGGCTATTGCTAGCGGGCGGGGGATCGTTTTCGGCAGCGGAGGTGCAGGCCGTTCGGGACCAGATAGCTAGGAATACGCCGCTGAGCAACGCTGGAGACGACAGCCTCCAGGGGGTGGGCGAGGGCCTGTTTGCCCTGATCAACCGGCAGGAGTTTCACGGGCAGTGGCTTGCGCTTCAAACGGATCATCCCTGCCGAGTGCTGTTGGCTCTACCCACTCCGAACGACGATCCGGACGACCTGCGTGCGCTGCCCTGGGAACTGTTGTACGGCTGTGGGCCCGCGGACGCGAGTCTCTCCGGGTTTTTCTTCCGGGACCCCAACATGCCCTGGTCGCTGTGGCACCGGCAGCGCGGTGAGTGGAAATTCGAGAGGGAGAAAGGCCCCTTGCGTGTCCTGGTCGTCGTCTGTGAGCCGGACACGCCTGGACTGTTGGCGGATCAGGAAGTCGCGAGCATCACAACGGGTCTTGCCGCCCGGTCGGTGAGCGTGCATACTGAGGTGCTGTACGGACCGTCAAAAAGGAAACTGGCCGACACTATCGACGTATTGCATCCACATGTCCTGCATTTTATTGGACATCGGATTCCTCGGCGGGACGGCACTTCGATGCTCAGCTTCAGGCCGAGAACCGGGTTGGACTGGCAGCTATGTGCGGACGATGTCCGTCGCCGCACTCTCAGTAGGTGGAAACCGAGGCTCGTCGTCCTCAACGTCTGCGGCACCGAGGGCAATGACCCGACCAACGATATGAAGGATCTTGCGCAGGCGTTTCTTTACTCCGGGGCGGGTGCCGTGGTCGCGATGCGGGCTGAGATCGAGTCCAGCCATGCAGTCGAATTTTCCCGCAGCTTCTATGACGCCCTCGGCAAGAGCGATCCTCCCGCGATCGACCAGGCGATGGCGGTCGCCCGGTACAAGTTACGCGTCGACAGTCCTGTGTGGGCCGTGCCCCGGCTGTTGAGTGCCCGTCCATGGGGAGATCTTTTACATGTGGACGTCGACCCCGCCGACAGCGAGGCGGTCGAACGCCTGCAGTTGTTTCTCGGCTCGGATATGGATGGGAAGTCCCTCCTCGTCGACCGCGACACGGAACGTAGAGATGCATGGTGGGCGATCGACCCTCCCTATGCCGCTATGAAGCCGAGGAATTTCGCGGTCATCAGTGGAGATAAAAAGTCTGGCAAGACATCCCTCGCCCTGTGGGTATTGTTGATCATGAGATTGCGCGGGCTCCGGGTCACCTATGTCGACTGCAATAACCAGGTGCGCCGGCTGGACGCCGATGGAAGACAAACACGGGATGACCGCGGAGTGCCGGTCGAAGTCTCGGTTGAAAAGGCGCTGGATATAGTTACTCTAATTTTCGAAGCGATGACGGACCCGGAAAACCCGGATCATATTCCGAAGTGTAAATTCAGCGGCAATCATCTCCCGCCGTACCCCGCAGAAGTTGACAACAAGCACGCCATGCGTATCGTAAAAGAGTTCTTCAAGGAACTCGTCAAGGTGTCGCGAAGGTGGGACGGCGACATCGCACGGGTGATATTTCTTGATCACATCAAGGTGTGGAATCGTAAATCTCTCGATTCCGAGGAAAATTGTGATGACGGTATGGACGGTGTTGAATTCGAGATTTTCTATCGTAATTTTTTATTACCGATACTACTCGGAGAGGGGCGACTGAGGCTCGTTCTCATGTGGGATATCACGGATTCGCGCGCGCAGCTGCCCCCGGTTGAGGAGCGCCTGCGGGCGATAATAGGGCCCCTCAAACCTCCCGGCGATCAGTTTAAGCGGCTGTTCCGCGAGTATCTCGAACGTCTTGGTCAGCCCTTCGTCAGGCCAGATGAACTCGATACCTACCTCAACATGCTGCCAGAAAATTTCGATAGGTCGTTTCACGGGTTCGGCCGCATCCGAAAGTGGGCAGCGGCGGATTCCCAACTGCGGGCCTGGTCATAATCATGGTCCCGCCGTACGCTGAGGTTGGCCGCCTGGATCCCGGTGGGGCCGGGTTGACCCGACAGCAGCCGCTGCCCTCGAGATGGCCCCTCCTGCTCCAGTTCTGCGCAGTTGCACACATTTTCGATCAAAAAACACTGAAGGAAATCCTGCGGCCTGAGGCGGGCCTGGACGACAGCCCCGGTCTTGACGTGCTTGAGTGGCATGGACTCGTTGAGAAGGCGCCAGGCAGGAAAAACCATTTCCGGCTGGAAGCCGAGGAACGTGAACGTTACCTGGAGAGTTGGTGGCGAGCGGAGCCCGGGCGGGACAAATCGACTGAGTTACAGAATCTGTCCGATAAACTGGCTCATTACCAGAAGAAGCGGAATAATCGGCTTGAGTACCTCCGCCACATGATGATCGCCGATCCGGCGGAGGCTAGGACACTGTTCACCGCCGAGTTTTCCGCCGCGGACCGGGCACGCGACTTCGCGCGTTTCCGGGATGCTCTCGGCGTACTGGGCGACGACTTTCGCGTCGATCGTACTGGGCTTCGCGATTACTACGACGGCCGGGCGGCCTACTTGCGTCGGCAGCAGTACTGGTCCGTGGAACATCGGCGGTCGGCCCATTTTCTGCCGCCTAACGGCTGGCGTGAGCAGGTGGAGCGTCTGCTGTCAAACGACGGCGGTGTTCACGGCTGGTACCTGTTCGGAGCCGACGGCAGCGGTAAATCCATGGGTTTGCAGTGGCTCATTGCCCGGCGCTGCGTTCCGGAACATCCCGGCGAAGACGCCGACGGCGACAGCCCGCCCACTGACATTCCCTGTGCACGGGTCGACCTGGGCGTGCTCGACCCGGTCATTCTCGGAAGACATCCGTGGCTGATCCTGCTACCGATCGCCGCTCAGTTGCAGCTGCACACGGATACCGCGAACTTTGAGTGGCTCATCGAACACTATGAGCTGTTCGCCGGTCTGCTTCGGCCGACGCAACCGTCGGAGCGACTCGCGACAGCGGCACGGATCTTGTCAGAAGACCAGGCTGCCGCGGATATCGGCCGTAAGGTCACGGACGAATTTATCGCCAAGCTCGAGCTGTCATCCCGAAATCCGACGGTTATCCGAAATCAACCGGTTATTGTCGTCGTCGACACCGTTGAAGCGCTGCTGAACTTTGATGAGGAGAAGACACGTGATTTCCTCAGACTGTTCGCAGACGTACACCGCAAGTGTTCGGCATTACGTTTGATCATTGCCGGCCGACACCCTGAACTGCTCGCGGCGGGGCTGGAGACAACCGGCTCTCCTGCCGTCGACGGGTTGGATGTGTCGGCCTGGTTCGCAGACCTTGAGAAGATCGAACTGGCGAACTTCGACGAAGAGACCGCTGGGCGTTACCTGCGGGAGAAACGCGGTATCGAGGATCGCGACCTGGTGGCGACGGGCGTTCGTCAGGCTTGCGGTTCACCGTTGGCACTGGCGCTTTATGCCGATCTTTATATCGATCTTCATACCGATCTGATCAACCAGCACGAGGTGGTCGCTGCCGCCGAGCTCGAAATGGACGGCCAACTGACCCTGCCTCGCCTGCTTGAAAAAGTAGTGCTGACCATCGTCGACCCGGCTGTACGGTGGTTGCTCCGATATGGGGTCGTGCCGCGACGGTTACGGTTTGATGCCGTCCGTAGGGTGATGCGCCCCCATCTCGAACACATAATGGCTGGCTCGTCCGACGAGGACGACCCGCTCCCCCCGAATGTCTTTCCGCACACATCTCAGGCCCTCGGTGACGACGAACTGGATCGGATCTGGGCGAACCTGCTCTCCTATGCCGGTATCCTCTCATTCCTGCAACATTCCCTGGATGACCCGGAAGCCGTCGTCTTCCACAGCCGTACACGTCGGTGGATGCGCGAACTCGTCGCCGAGGAGCAGGTGTTCAAGGACCTACATCGTGCCTTTGCAAAGGATTTCTTCCAGAAATCCGAGGCTTTTGAGCCCGGGCGGGGTGCTGAATGGGTGTCCTGCTACCGGGAGGTTGTCTATCACAAATTCCAGTGTGCTGCTCCAGAGGCTTTGGATGAATGGCGGGATGCACTCCTGCGTTGCCGACGCGCCGGGGCATTCGACGACCTGACGGTACTCGCCCAGGATATCCTGGGGGAAGATTATCAGAATGAGGACGGGAACCCGACTGTCGGGTCGCTTGTCGAAGGTGAGGCGGAACTGCTCCTCGCCAATGCTGCTGCCCGGCGGGCATGGCGCCACCGGGCGAATGCCCCCGACCCACGCTGGTCAGCAGCCGCACGCCACCTGAGCCGTTACGACCAGCTCTGTGTGGAACCGTCGCCGCGACCCGTATTGGCGGCCGCGGTCCGCGCGGCTGTCCGGCTGGCCGAGGGGGCGGCCCGGGAGGCACTGGAGATCGCGGAGCCTGTGCTTGACGTCATCTCCGGCCATACGTCCGAGGACCTTGGTGACAAGATCGATATTTGGCAGGTAGTCGGTGACTGCCGCGCGGCGCTAGGCGATGATCGGGCTATTGAGGCTTACAGGAATGCGCTGACCGCCGCTGCCGGCTGGAGCGGCCGTGAGGAAGAGATCACGCTCGCGCTCGCCGATCACCATGAGCAGCGAGGCGACTTCGACGCTGCGCTGCGGGCCGTCCCCGATGGTGGATCCCCATCGGTTACGCTGAAGCTTCGGCGGATACACCTGCTGTTGCGGTGCGCTGAGCCGCAGGAAGCTGCCAACACTGCACGGCGGGCGCTCACCGACCCGGCTCCATTGGTTGGCAGGGCTGATCTTGCCCCTGCCGAACGGGCTGCACTGATTCGGGCACAGGCTGAGGCTGCCCTGCTGCTCGGCGATGAGCGTACCGCCTTGAGCTGTCTCGACCAGGCCATGATGATCCCCGATGATGATTTCTCATCGGTCGAGGACGGCATCCACCATCGTGCCCTCACCCTGCAGCTTCACGCCTCGCTTCTCGGCGAATTGCTCATGTTGGACGAGGCGGGGAAGAAGTTTCGCGAGGCTGGGGAACTGTGGCGCGGGTTGGGATATACGAGCGGGCACCCCACGTGGCGATTGGCATATGGGACGTTCCTGATGCGGGACGTCGGGGACACCGCAACGGCAAGCGAAGAACTGCCCGTCGATGTGGCCAAACCACCGGCTGTCGAGCCGAACGGATATTTCGACGAGGTTGCTGTCCGCATCTGGCTACTCGCTGTGCAGACTCAGGCGATCAAAGCGTCCGGTGCGGAAATACGGCGGTTTATCGGCGTCTTGACGGACTGCCTCACGGCGATGACCGAACGCGTCGCGCCACCGCAGATCGCTGCCCGCGTCGCGGTGACCGGGTTGGTGCTCTGCCATCAGAGCAGTAACACAGAAGACATACGTGCGGAGGCGGGTCGTTTTGCCATCAGGCTAACCGCAGAGATCCCTAAGATCCGGCCGGTGACTGCTCGATTTCTTCCCTTGGCGGATCTTGAATTCTGCGATACGCCGCGGGCGGATTCGGACGAACTTAAAGGGCTCCGTTCGGAGGTCGCGAAACTGGGCAGCGCTGCCGGTGTTCAGCTCTCCAACACGACTCTGCGAACGCCGTTGTTCCGCGAGGCGCGACGGGTCTGTCGTGATCAGCGGTCGCTGGGGAGCCCGCCGCCTGAGCCTTGGCTGTTGGCGCGATGGCGCTGGTTGCGTGCCAGCGATCACTATCCTGATGTCAACCCTGATCCCAGTCAGCGTAATCTTGATCCGCTATTGCGGGATCATCTTGAGTCGTTGGTCGATGGAAGCCTGCCGGACAGCGACGAGAGATTGTGGCTCCTGCGCGCCTGGGCCTTCAAACTGCTGGCCAGGCAGCGACAGGCTGGCGGTGAAGCTCACGAAGGAGATAACGGTGACGGAGCGATTTCGTATCTCCAGAAAGCAATCGACAATGCTGGTGAAGTGCGGACGGAGTCACGCTGGACGGCGTCGATACACTACGCGTACGCCGAGATCGGGCCGGCTGATCAGCGGGACGACAGCAAGGACAAAGCGCGCCGCATCTATGACGGCCTGGGTCTTCCCGCGCCACAACAAAATATTAAGATCGTCTTTAACGATGATCAGAATGACAAATCGCACAAGGTTACCCGACCTGACGGCGTGACCGTCGACATTGATGAGCTCCAGCGTCTGATGGCGGCCGATGAAGGCTATCTTCCGCCCCGACTCGCGGCGGTACTGACCGGGATCGGGTCACAGACTGTAGACTGCGACGCGATCAGGTACACACTTCGGCTCGAATCGGATGAGCCTCGAGTGCAGATGCTGCCGTGGGAACTTGCCGATCCGCCGTCGGCGGATGGCGACCGCCGCAGCTGGCTGAACATGTACCGCTGCATGCCGACCGCCGGCGACAAGGTGAACATCCGCTGGTTGGAAGCCGCGCGGGCCACTGATGTGAACGGGTTGGCAAACCTGCAGATCGACAGTGCCGCGGCCATGCTTCCCGTTTCACCGGGTCAGGGCCGCATACTGTACAGGTCATTGCAGCTATCGCTGCGGGGGAAGGACGCCGACGACAGCGCTCCGTTGGTAGCAATCGTCAGGCCGGCGACGCGTTCGGGATACCAGGTTAAACCGTCCGGTGAGTCGACGCTGTTCGACATCGTACGGGTTTACGAGGAGTGTGACTACCGGGTTTTGCCCATCAGACAGTCGGCTCTGGGGAATACCGGGTTGCGATTGATTCCGACCGATGACCTCCCGACTCCCACGATACTGCACCTGCGGGCACCGCTGGCAATGATCGGTGATTCGCCGTGCCTCGATTTCTCCGCCGACGGGCCACACCGACGGCCGGCGGGCGGAATCCGTGGTACTGACGTCCGACCTCGGGCGGTTGCGAGCTGGATTGCCGAATGTGAACCGGGTACCGCGCCGGTCGTGGTGCTTGACCCGCCGCAGCCCAGCTCGCCCGCGGACTTCCACTCTCAACTACTCCTCCGCAATCTTTTCGCGGCGCTGCTGTTCCAACAGGCTGCGACACCCGTGGTGGTGGCCACCGGGCTCGAATTGCGCCACAGCAAAGAAGTGACCCGTGCATTGGCCAAAGGGCTGCGCAGACAAGCCGAAGGGCTGCGCAGACAAGTCGATGTACTGGCTGCCATCCGCGATCTGCGTGAGCCTGTGTGGGCGGACTCCTTGCCGGAATCGGGCGATCTCCATGGCTGGGCGGCGCGCGCCACGGCCGTGTTCGTCGCCACCTCGGCGCTGATTCGTGCATGAGCGGATTGGGTGAACGGCGTCGGGTCGAATGGAACCATCAGGTGGAGAGCCTGTCGGACGAACTTCGCCTGTGGGCGAGTGAGGCCGAGAAAGACGGTCCTCTGGAGAAAAATCACAGTCAGGTGCGGAGCATCGTCATAATGCTTCAATCATTTGCTGAGGAAGCCGGCGTGCGGACGCGGGAAGCGACGTGTTCCATCGGTGATCTTCAAGATATTATTCTCGATCTGCATCATGTCTGGGATTTCTTTCGCTCGAAACTCACGCTCCGCTTCGTCGAATGGAGCAAAGATTTTCTGGTGGCGGCTGACGAGTTTGCCTGGGCGTGCTACCGGCCAGCGGTCGAGATCGGTAGCGTTCGAGGTGATCCCACCATCGCGATCGAGCCTCCACTGGTATTCCTCAACCGTTCACGGACGCCGTTCGCTCAGCTCCGAGGGAGCGAATTTCTCCAGTTCGGCATGAGTTCGGAAGAAGGCCGTACATGGCAACGGGAGATACCATTCCCGATGATCGGTATTCCATGGTACACGACCCACTATGTACCAGACCTCCTCTACGTCGCGCACGAGGTCGGCCACCATATAGAAGATCGTTTTGATCTCGACGACGCTTTACGGCAGCGTATCGCAGACGCCGGCGTGAGTGCGGAGTGGTTGGACTGGTCGGGCGAGGTGTTCGCCGACGTGTATGGCTGCATTGCGGCTGGTGAGGCATATGCCGTTACGCTCTTCGACGCGCTGATGAGCACTGGAGCGGGTGTGGACACCGAAAAATACCCACCTGCACCGTTGCGAGCGCGGGTGTGCCTTGCGGCCGTGGAATCGATCCGCGGCCCCGCCGTGGCGGCGGAAGTCGCGTCCCAATGGCCCGAGCCCTGGCCGGAAGCAGCAATTTCATGCGAAGCGGAAAAGGTGGTGAATGCCCTTCTCGCGGATCCCTATGAAGCACTGAACGGGTATACGCTGGATGCTCTACTTGGATTGGGATCCCAAGATTTCGAGAATATCTACGAGGCGGGCACACTGTTGCTGCGCGGTATCACACCAAGCTTTTTGCAGGACGTGCGGGCGATGATCGCGGCGGCTGCGTTGGCTTTCCACCGCGATCCGGATAAGTTTGACGAACAAGGCGCCGGTGACAAGGCGCTGTGCAAGGTCCGGAGCCTGGTGCGGCACGGTGTGAGGGCAGGTGCAAACGCTGCGGAGCAAGCGCAGGCGCAGGCTGTCGGCCGTGCGCTCTTCCACGCCGTGGCAGAACAGCGATCAGAGCGCGGATGAGCTGATTCGGAAATAGATGGGGTGAATTTTCCGGGCTGGACGGTGCCGCTACCTCGGGACTGATTCAAAAGCTTCGCCGACAAATCTCTCGACCGTCGGACCGTTGGGTGCCCGGAGTTCTGCCAGTCGTGCTTGAATCATTCCAAGCGGATTATCCCTCTCGCTGAGCCGTTCCATCAACATGGTTCGTTCTTCGCCGGATTTTTCATCTTTAAGCTCCAGTGAAATCGAGATGATTTTCAACGCATGGTCAATACAAGAAGCTTCGCTTTCAGTGGCCTGGTCGGTCGGCCCGTCGCTCCATGGTCGCAGCTTGTCGAGTGCCGGCCAGGCGGGCCGGGTCTCGTCCAGCGCCCGCAACAGGTAGGTCGAGATCAGAATTCTTCCCTCGCCGACACCGATCGCATTCTCGTAATGGGTACGGTAATTATCATCGCGTCTTTTTTTCGCGAAATCACCGAATTTGACATGCGCGATGATCCGCTGACTGTCGTCGGCCGCCGCCCTCACGGCTTCTTGATAGTACTGTTCTCTGGTTTCACTGTCCTGTGCGATGTCCGCGAGCGCCGTCAACGCCGCGAAGTGGGTGGTCGGGTCACTCCCGCGTGAATGGTCGCGTGCAAGGGAGAGGTTCTCTCGGGCGCGGAGGGGATTTCTTTCAAAAGCAAAGAAAAGTCCTAGCGCCAGATTACCGCGGGCCCGCTCCTTTTGGTCATCTCGGAGTAGGCGCAGAGCGGCCGTGGCGTGCTGACGGATGTACCTCTCGGCATGGCGCGCAGCGGTGGAGCGAGTGATCTCAAGCTCGCCCCAGGCGCGACGCCTGTAGTCGAGTGGCCCACCCGGCTTGCCCGGCGACGGTGGATCACCCATTTTCTCCATTGCCATGCCGATCGCGTCGGTGATCTGCTCCGCCAAGGCGTCGTCGAGCTCAAGAAGGGCTATGCTGTCGTTCGCCCGTCGAAGGCTCGTTGCCGCGCCGGCCCAGTCGTCCTGTCTGAGATTCGCGACCGCCATGCTGAGACAGGCCCGCGCTTCGGCGTAGGTGTGGCCGATTTTCTGCGCCACATCCGCGGATTGTCTCAGTTTGTGAACCGCAGTGCCAATCTGCTCTTCCGTGCCAAGCAGATAGCGGCCCTCATTATAGGAATGCTCCAGATCGTCCACCGGCAACTCGGGGACGGATTGTACGATACGTCGAGGAATATAGGCCATTTCACCGGGAAATATCGGGGGATAACGGCGGCGACCTATGTTGGCGGCGCGGGCACCAGCCGGCTCACCTAGAGCAGCATAGAGCTCCCGCCGAGCGGCGTCCTCATCGCGCGCCATAAGGTTCGTCGTCACACGGCGGCGCATGAATATTCCTGTTGCGGTATTATTACGGACCGTCACCGGTAGGAGTGCGACCGTACGATTCAATCTGTCCTGCTGCCGGTAGAACAATTCCCAGGCGGCTTCCGCGGAGGCAGACCGTTGGTATTCATGTGACATGAGTGCGACGAGACACACCTTTTGATCTGGATCCGTCCAGATTCTGTCCAGGTCGTCGACGTCCGGCCTGGACGCGTGATGGCGGCTCACACGGAAGCCCCGCTCCTCGAGTTGCCATGTCACCCAGTCAGCCCATTTGTAGTCTCCGTATGCGGAGCTGACCACAATGTTGGAGAATGTCATCGGGTCCCACGGTTCCCGACCGGACAGCAGCATCCACTGATTCTTGTCCTTAATCCTCAGCTTAGTATTCCCATCACCCGCCAGATAGCCGGCGAGACGTTCACACGACACGGTCACCAGCGGCGCCGGGTCGGATTCGTCGTGATTGGCCTCGGGGAGCCGTGGCAGCTTCTCGTTGAAAGCGAGGCCTGGGACATAGGGAATTTCCACAGCCTCCAGATAGCTGTCCCGCTCCGCCGTCGGAATCAGCGTCGACGATTGAACAAGATCATTAAAGGTGCGATGACAGAGGTCTTGTGCGGCGTCGAGCCTGAGTCCGTCAGAACCGTCGACCCGAGTAGGCAGGAGCAAGATTTTGATGCTCCTCCCCGACCGCGTGATCTCGTGGGCTCTTCGTCGGGTACCCTCGATGTTCTGGTTGTTCATCGCAAAGCAGAAGACGACCGTGTCCGGAAAGTCGTGCAGGCATGCCTCGGCGGTGCCGCTGTAACCGGTCCGGCTGTCGATGAGTATGTACTCGTACTCGTCGCGCAGTTGTTTAAAGGTCCTTTTGAGGAATTCGCCACCGCCTTTTGTATAGAAGCTGCTCCATTCCAGCTTCGCTAGTCGAGCATGATAGGAATTGCCGTTTTCGTCTGTTCTATCCTCCATGCCGGCGGGTAGAATGAACAGCATATCCTCGTCCAGGTCGAACAGGCCATCGGTTGACATGGGAAAACAGGATTTCACGAGGTTTTCCCGCGCATTGCCTTCGGCTTTGTCGTATTCGATTTTTCTTCCCGCGACATCGCTCGCCGAGTTACCCGTCTCGGCCACGCGCGAAATATAGGGGGCGAGGCAGGTCATGGCCTCCAGCAGGCCCGGGCGGTTGCTGATCTCGTCGGCGCCGTAGCCGGTCTGCCGTAGCACGGGCTCGAAGTAGCGGTAGAGGCCGGGGCTCTCCAGATCCCAATCCACCACGAGAACTTTCTTGCCGTTCGACGCGAGTATCCAGGCGACGTGGGCGACGCACATGGAGCGGCCGACGCCACCCTTGAAGGAGTAGAAAGTGACGATTTGGCCGGGCATCAGGGCTCCATGGTGGACATCGAGCCGGTCGTGGATGCGTTTTGCTTGGTGTCCGCGATTATGAAGTAGACCCGGTCGTTCAGCAGATGGGCGAGCTTGTCACCGACCGGGTGCGTGGCCGATTCCCACGGAGAATTGCGGTCCAATTGAATCATCCCGTTCTGCCCGTTGCGTCGTACCGTGAAGCGCTGACCTGCGCCGCTCACCTTGGCGTTGTCGGTGGAGAAAGACGGATCCCCACGGCTGGTGCCGTCCGCGTTGTCGATTCCAAAAGAAATCGTGAATTTTCCGGGAGCGCTCGGCTCCAGGACATCACAGGCGATGTTGTCACGGTAGAGGCTGATCTTGAGACCGCCGACCGCGGCGTGCCGGGTAAGATGGCCCTGGAGTTTGAGGACACTGGCGATGATGATGACGAGGCCGAGGATGCCGAGGAGGGTGAAGAACCTTACCTGCCACTGGTTCACGGGATTGTCGGCGGGGAAGGGGACGACGGTCAGGGCGACGAACTGGTCGCCCAGCCATCGGGAGGGCAGGCCGGCGTCGAAGACCTGAATGATGCCGCCCGATGGGCCGAGCGGGGCGTTCTCAGCGGCGTGGATCGTGAGGAGCACGGGCTTGCCGTCCTCCACCGCATAGCGATGCAGTGCGGGCGGATCAATGGTGATACCGCCGATGACCCCCAACGTCTTGACCGTAATTTCGCTGATCGGTCCCCAGCTGCCGGTGACAGTCAGGTAGGCGGACACCGAGCCGCCGCGTGGGAGAGGCCCGTTGAGGGTCGGAATGGTGACGATCGGCCTAGGGCGGTCGTCGATCGAGGTGTGGTACTCGAACGGGAGCGCTTTGAAGCCCGGCCCAGATATTTCCGCGGTAAATTTGAGTGACTCCTCGGTGCCGTCATGAACCTTCAGCGGCGCGGCGAAGACAACGATGTCGCTGCCGCCGGAGTCCGAGGCGGCTCGGCCCTGCGGCGGTACGTCGACCGACGTCGTATTCCCGGCGCCGAAGTCGACGGTGAGCCGTGCGGTCACACCCGCCAACGCTTGCGGGAGCTCGAGTGCACCAGCCCGGGTGTACAGGCGTGCTTCCACGTTCACCATGGGCGGGCCGCCGTTCGGCCCAGGTTGTGGTGGGGTTGGGCGTACCAGCATCGCGGTACGCGGCGTCCCTTCCCACTCCACCTGGGGGTCGATCATGATAGGTGGCCCACCCGGTGGCGCGGTCGCGACGATGGTCCACTCGCCGGGCATCGGGCGGGTGATGCGTAGTCGGTCGTACCCGGCCGCGCTGGCGGTGCGCTCGAAGGTGGGGCCGTCCGAGGCCTTTTCGCCGGGCCGCACGAAGCTCGTGTCGGAACAGTCCTGCGGGCCGCCCGCGGGATGAGGTTCGCAGAAGTTGAACGTGAGTCGATCTTCGTGTCGTACGCGGATCGTTGCGTCGGTTGCGGGCAGCGGAATTCGTACCTTCGTTTCGCTCCGACACAGGGGCCGGGGTGTGAGAGCGGTTGCAACCGTCGTCGCCGCCGGGATGAGGTCCTCCCCCGGGCCCGCCGTGTGTGCGGACGGCGTATCCCGCTCGCAGGTTCCCGACCCTTGGAAACCGCCGTGGGCGATCGCGTCCAGGCCGGCCGGGTCCGCGGAGCCGAAGCCGAGTGGCCACACCTCGATCTGTTTGTTCTTCAGCTCGGCCAGATCGGTGGGCGCGAGCTGGTTCCGCGCGTTTGGCGGCCCGCCGGCGAGCAGTACCAGCACCAGCCGTGCCGTGTCGGGTGCATTGGCCGCCAGAGCGTCACCGAAGAAACGCACCGCTCCGGCGATGTCGGAGTCGTTCCCCTCGGCGGGTGTCCGCTTGTGCAGGCCCGTGATGCAGGCTGCGAGTACGGGCCCGGCGCGGGCCGCGTCCGGCCCGGCCCTGCGGGAGGGACAGGTGCGGTCGAAGGCGGACCGGCCTTCGCGCGGCGCGCTGCCATAGCCGGTCACCTCCACCTGGTAGTCGCCTGCCAGCGGAGCAGCAGCGATCTTTTCGGCGATCTGCTTCTGCATGTCGACCTGCACTGCGGTGACGTTCGCGGATTCGTCGACCAGGATCTGGACGCGGACCGGTTGTGGCGATGCTTTCGGCGCCGATGCGGCCGGGTCCGGAGAGCGCGTTTGCGCATTGACAGGTACGGTCCAGAAGACGACCGCGGCGGTGATGCACATCCCCGCCAGTGCGCGCCCGAAGCGTGCTGTGGACATTCGGCTGGCCATCCCTAACCCCCGTCGGCACCGGACTCCACCAGACCAAACTCTCGCCGCGGTGGAAACCGTACCGGACAATAGCCACCGTCTACGCCGGAGCTCTTCGAATCTCGGCATTTGACGGAATTAACTTTGAGTGTTCATAGCTGTACCTAGGGTAACTCGATCGTGTGTTCATTGTGCTTCCCGCCCAGGCTGCCCCGCCCCGGTGCGGCCCAGTCGAGCAATACCCGACGAGAACCTACTCCGCAATCGGTAGATCGTTGTCGGTGGGTTGCGTGGTGACCGCCGTCCCTGGAGTCCACGGGGTTAATGGGTGTCGCCAGTGCGAGTGTCGCTTCAGGTAAACAACCGGCCAAGCGGAGGTGCGAGATTCACTCGGGTCGGGAAACTGGGGTGCGTTCCGGTACGATCGGTATTCACTATGGACCACCACGCGGGGGGGAGCGTCCATTGGCTGTAAAGCAATCAGGCGTACGGGGTCGCCAGGTCTGGCCGCCGTATGCTCTGGTGGCGCGCCTGATGGGCGGCGCGGTTGCCGTTGGCATCGTCCTGGCAGGGACGGCCGTCCCTGCCAGCGGCCAGGCGCTGCCCAGCGCGTCGCCGAGCAGCGCCGCCTCGAATGCCGCAGGCAATGACCTGGCCACCCAGCCAGTGCGGGTCGTTGTTCTTGTTGACGAGTCCGGAAGTCTCTCCGACCAGGACGTCGTCAACGAACGCAACGCCGCCTCGGTCATCGCCGTCACGGACGTCTCCCAGCAGTCCCAGGTCGCGGTCCTGGGCTTCGGTAGCTCCGAGGGCAGAGTGGGCCAGAGCGCGGTCAACCCGGTATGCCCCCTGACGACCGTCAACCAGTTGGGTGATCAGCAGGAGTTGCTCCGGTGTATCGGCACGTTGCACCGGCGAACCGCCGAGGAAGGTAACAACACCGATCACGTAGCCGCGCTTGCCCAGGCCCTCGACATCCTGACTGCGCCTGATGACCTCAACCGCCCTAAAATGATCTTCTTGTTGACGGATGGACGGCTCGACGTCTCAGGGAGTCCACAGTACGGTCCGGACGTCACCACGCGTAACGCTGAAGGACAGCGACAGCTGGTCGAGAAGATCAATGAAGCCCGTGACGGCAAGGTGCAGATCTGGCCGATCGGCTTCGGCAACGTCGACATGGCCTCGCTCGACGGCTACGCCACCGGCGGTTTTCAGGGGACCTGTAACCGTTCCGTCGACGCCAAGCCGCGGACGAACATCTACACGTCATCCAGCGATGTGGGCAAGGCATTGCTGCGGGCGTTCGCGTCGGCCCGGTGCGCCGGCGTCTCCGCTTTCGACCAGGGCACCCTCACCGGCGGAGCGTCCGTTGACCTGGCCGTCGACATCCCGCCCATCAGCACCGACGGGTCCATCGTGGTGTTGAAGGGCAGTGACAAGGTCAGGGTCACCTACTTCGACCCGCGCGGCGTGGAGGTACCACGCCAGAGCCAGAACTTCGACGGTTCGGTGTTCCAGGCGACAACCGAGAACGCGGCGGCCGAGTCGCTGCATATCCGCGACCCACGCCCGGGTACCTGGAAGGTGCGGTTGACCGCACCCGCGGGCGTGCCCACGTCGACGGTTGCGGCCTCGGCGATCTGGCAGGGCCGCATCCGCTCCTCGATCGCGGTGACCCCACCCGCCCCGCAACCCGGCCAGATCGTCGACGTGCGGGTGCGGCTACAGACCCGCGCCGACGCGGTCACCGACCCGGCCGAACTGCGCAAGCTCACGGTCCGCGCAGAGGTCTCCGGTGACGGAATGCCGCTCCAGAGCGTCCCGGTCGCCGACGATGGCAAGGGCCCCGACCGGCGGGCGAACGACGGCGAGTTCGCCGGTCAGGTCACCGTTGCGACCAGCGCCACCGGGGATCTCACGTTCGTCGGGCGCATCGACGGGATCGGTGTCGTCGGCGACGAGCGGCCGTTCACCACCCGGATCACCAAGGGGCCGCCGCCGGTCACCGCTGACATCAGCGTTGACGGCGGACGGGTCGCGCCGGGCGACACCCTGGGTGGGAAGGTCGTCGTCAACACGGCGGACGGCAGGCCCCGTACTCTCGGGCTGCGTCTGATCGATCTGGATCCGGGCACGCTTGCCGAGCTCAGTCCGGCGAGGATCCAGACCGATGGTTCCGGACGCTCGCAAGAGGCACTGACGATCCAGTTCCGCGCCGGCACCAAGCTCGGGCCGGCCAGCGGCGAACTCGACGTGTATGACGTGGTCGACCCCGCGACCGTCGTCGCGACGGGTTTTTTCACCGTCGACGTCGCCTACCCGTCGCCGCTGCTCCAGCGCCTGTGGTGGTTGTGGCTTCTTGTGCTGGTAGCGGTGCTGGCCGCGGTGGCCTGGTTGCGTGGTCGGCGCCGGGCTTTCCTCATCCGTCGTGGTGTCCGTGATCTCACGATGGTCCTGTACCGGAGCGGCATGGAGCTTTACAAACTCCGCGCGCCACCGACACCGTCCACCCGGTTCTCCTTCGCGATTCGGGACCCCCGGAGCAGATCGCCGCGTCTCGATCTGGCCGACGGTCGGGAAAGTGCCTATGAGGCGCGCCGCGGGGACAGCGGCGAGCTCATCGTCAGGACGCCCGGTGGTGCGACGACCACGCTGTTGCGTGGCACGCCCACACCAGTCGGTGACGGACTGGCGCTCGGTTTCCTCGATGCCCGCACGGCGGGAGCGGCAGGGACGCCGGGCGCGGCGGGCGCAGCCGGGGCCGCGGGCGGCGGGCGCGGCTCCTGGAATGAACGTAACCGCTTCCGGCCCGGTGCGGGTGGCGCGGGCCGTGCTCACGCTGGTGCCGGTGCGGCATCCGACGGGAATGTGAGCGGACAGGCAGCGGGCGGCTGGCGGGAGCGGGCCGGCGCGGGTACCGGTTTCGGGCGGCAGCCGGGCTCGTTCCGCCAGGAAACGGGCGGTCGGGGTGACGGGGGTTACGACCAGTCCGCCCCCGGCGGCTCGCAGTCCGGCTCGTGGCGGAGCGGGGGGAGCCGGCCCGGCCGCGGATCGTCCTCGGCTGGCGCCACGGACACCGGGCAGCGGGACACCGGGCAGCGACCCGGTCGCGGGGAGTCCGACCGCGCCGTCGGCCAGGCTCGGGCGGACGACCGTGGCGAGTCCGGTGGCTACGGCGGGTCTGGCGGGCGTGGCCGGTACGGCGGTTATGACCCCGGTGCTCCGGATGATCGGGAAGGCGCGGACCTGCATGACGAGATAACCCAGCCCGGTCGCGACGGCGGTCGTAGGCCGCGCGACCGGGATTACCACGACGACGATTTCGAGCGGTCATGAGGGCCGAACCGGCCGGCGCGGTCACGGCCGACTCCCGGCCCCGCGGTCGTGGGCGATCTGACAGGGAAGCGAGCGAGTCCGCATGAACATTTACCAGCCGATGATGTTCGTCGGTCTGGGGGGCACCGGATGCCTCATCGGGGCCGAGCTGGAACGCCGGCTCCGCACCGAGCTGTGCGGACCGGACGGCCGGGACCTGATCGGCCGGGTCCCCGGCCAGGGTTATCTGCCCTACCAGCTGCCGGCCTGCGTCCAGTTCGTGTATGCCGACCTGAACGAGAGCGAGCTCACCAAGTTGCGCGGCCGGGTCGTCCCGGGCGAGGAGCATGAAGCCGCGGTCGCGCACACCCAGCACATCACCCATGAACTCGTACCCCGGTTCGACACCTATCCACAGGTTGCGCTGAGCCTGCGTACCAACGCCCGAAAATTCATCCGGGGATGGGTGCCGCCGCCCGCCGGGGAGCCACGGGTGGCGCCGCTGGTCCGCGGGGCCGGGCAGCTGCCCACGGTTGGGCGGGCCGCCCTGTTCGAGACGTTCCGCAACGGGTTGGAACCGGCTCAGCAGCCGATCGCGCGGGCGATCGGGATGATCGGTAACTCCGGTGACGAGTTGTCCCGGCTCGGCGGGCGGTTCGGGCAGACCTGTGACGTCTTCGTCGCGTTCTCGGTTGCCGGTGGCACCGGCGCCGGCATCTTCTACGACTATCTGTATCTGATCGGTGAGGCGTTCCAGCGGACGGACTACCGGGCGCAGATCTATCCGCTCGTGCTCATGCCGTCGGCGTTCGAGGAGGGGATGGGCGGTGGGCGCCGCGCCCGGCTCAACGCCGGCCGCGCCCTGCTGGACCTGTTCCGCCTGGTGGACGACCAGAACGGTTCCACCGCCGGCACGGAACTCACCGCCACCGGAACCACCGGAACGCTCGGGGTCCTCTACCCGGGTCAGGAGAAGGCGACCGCGCTGGCGCCCGCTACCATCCAGACCGCCTTCCTGTTCAGCGGAAGCTACGGTGTCCGCCGCGACGACCTGCACCGCTCGATCGTGTCGCTGATGCTGTCGCTGGTTGGGACGGGCAAGGTCGACGCCGCCGGTGCCGGCGCGGGTGACCGGCTCTACCAGTCGTTCGCGGACGACTTCATCAACCGGGGCGTGGAGCGGGAGGTCCCTGCGCCTTCCGGCATCGGCCTGCGGGGCGTGTCGACCAGTCTGGTGGCGTCGATGGACGTACCCGTGGACGATCTGGCCGACATCGTCGCCTCCCGGCTGCTGGCGCGCGCGGTTGACGTGCTCGGCGAGATCGTGCCCGGCAGCGGCGAGGACAACGAGCCGGCGATCGGGGAGTTCATGGCGGCGGCCAACCTCGAGCCGCTGCTGTCCAGCCGACCGCTGCCGTTCACCGAGGTTTCGGCCGCGCACGGGGCGCTGGAGATCACCGGGGCGCTCCACAGCCGGGCCCGCACGATGGAGGACAGCGTCGCCGCGCTCGAGGATCGGCTGCGGGCCGACGTGCCCGACATGGTCGCCGCATTCGACCCGACAAAGGCAGTTGACAT
>NZ_CAUVXP010000087.1:2448-26101 GCF_963555955.1 Protofrankia sp. Cas3 | reverse complement strand
ACGGGCAACCCGTCCCCCATTTTCACGCCTGCGAGGCGTCACCGGAAGGGACAAAAGGACTAGCCCGGGGCTTTCATACGCCCGCCAGCCACGCCCACGATCAGGAAACCGGACGACGGAGATCCACATTCAGCTCTGGAAGATCACAGAAATTGAACGGTGGTTTGGGGCTCAGAGAGCACGACTTCGCCGCTGTCACCAAGCTCGACGCATTGCGACTCCGTCAGGGTGTAGCGGAGGAACATCGTGCCCCACCTGTCGGGCAGCCCAGAGTATTGGCCCGCGTATCGGATGTCGGGAAGCGTCTCTGTAGGTGGAAACAGTCGCCCGGATGACGGAAACCACCTACTCCTCCTCGCGGGCCGCTCCGAGTGGCGTCCGCTCGTGTTCCGCGGGGCGCACCGGTCAGCGGCCCCGCCACCGGGGCGCGCGTTTCTCGGCGAAGGCCAGGGGGCCCTCCTTCGCGTCCTCGCTGGCCATCAACGCGCGTACCTGCGCGTCGCAGCGTGCCCACTGCTCGTCGAACGACGCCTCGATCACCCCACGTGCGAGTCGCTTGCTGGCCCGCACCGAAAGGGGCGCGGCGTCGGCAATCTCCGCCGCAAGCTCCAGTGCGGCGTCGAGGGCGCCGCCGACGGGTGCCATCCGGTTGATCAGGTGGACGGCGAGGGCCCGCTCGGCGTCGATGGGGCGTCCGGTGAGCAGCATCTCCATGGCGACGGTCGGCGGGATCCGTAGCGGAAGGCGGATCACACCCCCGGCGGCCGCAAGCAAACCGCGGCGCACCTCCGGCAGCCCGAACGTGGCATCCGCGCCGGCGACGACGAGGTCGCACGCGAGGGCCAGCTCCGTCCCGCCGCCGAGCGCACTGCCCTCGACGGCGGCGATCGTCGGGACGGAGACCTCGTGGCGCACCCAGCCGGCGAAGCCCCACTCCCGCCTGCTCGGCGCGATCGACTCGCCACGCGTGACCGCCTTCAGGTCCGCGCCGGCGCAGAACGACCGGGGGTCGGAGCTGGTCAGGATGACGGCGCGCACACCGGGGTCGCAGTCGGCGTCATGCAGGTGCCCGCCGAGGAGGTCCGCGAGCTCACCGTCGACGGCGTTGCGAGCCGCTGGCCTGTTCAGGGTCAACACGACGATGTGCTCTCGCCTCTCGGCCAGGACCTTGGGCGGCGACGTCACCCGTCCAGCTCACCGGCGAACGCAGCGGGCAGGCCCATGCCCACCGCGACCGTCTCGCGGTGCTGGGTCGGGCTGCCGTGCAGAGCCTGGTTGCTGACGGCGCGCCGGTAGTAGAGGTGCGCCGGGTGCTCCCAGGTGAAGCCGATGCCGCCGAGGACCTGGATGCACCCGGCCGTGACCGCCACCGCGTTCTCGGTGGCGCAGGCCTGTGCCATCGCGGCCGCGACGGCGGGGTCTTCGCCGGTGTCGGCGATCCGCAGCGCATAGGTCGAGACCGACCGCGCGGACTCCACGGCGACCAGCATGTCCGCGCAGCGGTGCTTGATCGCCTGGAACGACCCGATGGGCCGGCCGAACTGGTGGCGGACCTTCGCGTAGGCCACCGCGGTGTCCAGCGCCCAGGAGGCGACGCCGACGCTCTCCGCCGCCAGGCCGATGCCCAGGGCCTGGGAGGCGGCGTGCAGGCACCGCGGCGCCGCGGTGGACAGCACCGTCGCCGGGCCGTCGATCGCCAGGTCCGCCAGCCGGCGGGTGAGGTCCAGCGTGGCAAGCGGGGTGGCCACGATCGAGCTGCTCGGCACGGCCAGCAGCTCGCCGCCGGTGCTCTCGAGGAGGACGAGATCCGCGGTCGCCCCGTCGAGAACCATCGAGGCGCGGCCGCGGGCGGCGTTCCCGTCGTGCTCCACCCGGGCGTCCAGGGACACCGTCGCGGTGAGCGCGCCGGACGCGATGGCCGTGAGGTGCTCCCGGTCGCCGGCGGCGAGTAGCGCCGTCGTGGCGAGCAGGACGCTCGACAGGAACGGCACGCACGCCAGCGAATGTCCCAGCTCTTCGAGGACGACGCCCACCTCGGCCCATCCCGCGCCCGCGCCGCCGAGCTTCGCCGGGACCGCGAGGCCCAGGACACCCATGTCCGCGAGCGCCCGCCACAGCGCGGGGTCGCCCCCGCTCTCGGCGCCGGTCCGCCGGTCCAGGTCGCGCAGCAGGTCCTGGACGCCGCGGCGCAGGGCGTTCTGCTCGTCGGTCAGCGCAAGGTCCACGGTGCTCCGCCCGGCGGCGGCGCTCACGGCTTGTTGGTGTTGCCCGCGTCGACCGCCAGCTGGACCCCGGTGACGTAGCGAGCCTCGTCGCAGGCCAGCCACAGCATGGCGTGGGAGATCTCCAGCTCGGGGATCGCGCCCACGGGGGCGTAGTCGCCGCCGGGCTCGGTGTCCAGATCGGGGAGCAGGTTCGTCGCGCCGAGCATCGCGGTGGGGTTCGCCATGAGGATCGGCATCGCGGTCTCGGCCCCGCCGATGCCCATGCCCGGGCTCGCGACCCCGGTGGGGTGCACCGTGTTGACGCGGATGCGGTGCGGCGCCAGCTCGTTCGCGAAGGCCTTCATCAGCCCGACGACCCCGTGCTTGCTGGCCACGTAGTGGGCGTAGGGCAGCTGACCGCGGATGCCCGCCGCCGAGCTGGTGATCGTGATGGTGCCGCCCCGCCCGGCCTCGATCATCGACGGCACGGTGCAGACGATGGTGTTCCAGACGCCCTTGAGGTTGGTGTCGATGATCGCGTCGTAAACGTCGTCCTCGATCTCCCAGGACCGCTCGTGGAAGGTGATGATGCCCGCGTTGGCGAGCACGGCGTCGATCCGCCCGAAAGCCTCGAGGCCGTGCTCGACAGCCGCCTGGACCTGGTCGCGATGGCGGACGTCCGCGACCGCGGTGACGCATCGCCGGCCCGCCTTCTCCACCAGCTCCTTGGTCACCTCGAGGTCTTCCGGCGAGGGGTACGGGTAACCCACCCTGGGGTGGATTTCGGCGCACGCGTCGACGGCGACGACGTCGGCACCCTCCTCGGCGAAGCGCACCGCGTGCGAGCGGCCCTGCCCCTGGCCGGCGCCGGTGATGAAGACGACCTTGTCGGCGACTCTGCCCATGTCTGCTCCTTCGGGACGATGGTGCGTGGACAGGCACATAGACGTGTCGGTCACACCAGGTACGATTTCGGTCACACCAGGTACGAGAACGGGGTCGGTTCGACCGGGCCGCTCGGTGCGCTGAACGGCATGCCGACCCAGCCGTTGACGATCCCGATGCTCGGGTACGGCCGCGCCGACGCCTCGTCGACGACGTACCCGGGCATCCGCCGCAGCACCTCTTCGAGGACGATCCGCATCTCCAGACGCGCGAACGTGGACCCCAGGCAGCGGTGGATACCCAGACCGAAGGCCTGGTGGCGGTTCGGGAACCGGGTGAGGTCGATCGACTCGGGATCGTCGAAAGCCTCCGGATCCCGGTTGGCCGCGGCCATGGAGAGCAGGACACGACCCCCCTGGGGGATGTCGGTCCCGCTGAGGGTGACGGGGCAGGTGGCTGTGCGAGCCAGCGCCTGCGTCGGCGTGAAGTAGCGCAGGAACTCCTCGCAGGCGTTGGGGATGAGCGAAGGGTCAGCCGCCAACCTGGCTCTGTCGTCGGGGTGCTGGTGGAGCCACAGCAGCGCGTTGGCCATCAGGGAGGTGGTCGTGTCGACGCCGCCGATGAGGATCAGCGACGAGATCTCGAGGATCTCCTGATCGGTCAGCGCCCTGCCGTTGACCTCGGCCTGCACCAGCATGGTGAGCAGGTCGTCCTGCGGCTCGACGCGACGCGCCGCGGCCGTCTCCCCGAGCTTGACGATGACCGTGAAGTACATCGCGAGGGCCTCGTCGTGCCCGGGGCTGCCGGGTGCCTCGTAGACGATCCGGTGCATCGGCTCGGCATAGGTCTCCCAGTCGTCGAGCGGGAGGCCGAGCAGGTGCGCGGTGAAGACGCCGGGCACGGGGTTGAGCAGGTCCAGGACGAGGTCACCGCTCCCCTTGGCCACGATCGGGTTGAGGAAGGCCGTCGTGAGATCGCGGATCTTCTGCTCGTAGCGTCTCGACGCGGTGGGGGAGAAGTGCGGGTTGAGCAGCTGCCGGAAACCGGTGTACTCGGGTGGGTCCATCTCGATAGGGGTCTGCTTCAGTGGAGCAGACGGGATCGCGACGCCGCCGGAGTGGTTCCCGTCCTCGTCGACAGCGTGGTGGGACGAGAAGGCGTCGTCGTCGAGGAACGCCGTCCGCACGTCCTCGTAGCGGGTGAGCAGCCAGAAGCCGTCGTAGGCGGCGACGTGTGACACCGGACAGGTCCGACGCAGGTCCGCGTGGATCTGCGCCCAGTGCTCGGCGTAGCGGGCGGAGTGGTGATCGTAGGTCGTGCTCACGCCTGCACGTAACCACGTCCACCCGCCGGTGAGGAGCGGTGCCGGTGAGATGGCCCTTCTCATCCCCAGGGCTGGACGCGCGGCGGACACGCCGGTCGCGCTCGAGCGCTGAGAAGCGGGTTCCGACCCTTGTCCGCCCCCGGTCGGCGAGCGAGAGTGGACAGATGATCAGCCTGT
This sequence comes from Protofrankia sp. Cas3, assembly GCF_963555955.1. Taxonomy (NCBI): domain Bacteria; kingdom Bacillati; phylum Actinomycetota; class Actinomycetes; order Frankiales; family Frankiaceae; genus Protofrankia; species Protofrankia sp. Cas3. Next base: position 21,511 of record NZ_CAUVXP010000087.1, on the reverse strand, counting down.
TCAGTGTCGACGACCACATCATCGAGCCGCCCGGTGTGTGGCAGGACCGGGTCCCGGAGAAGTTCAGGGCCACCGCGCCCCAGGTGCGCGAGGAGCCCGACGGTACGCAGTACTGGACCTACGAGGACACCCGCGAGGCGACCATGGGCCTCAACGCCGTCGCCGGCAAGCCGATCGAGACCTGGGGGCTGGAGCCCAAGCGTTTCGAGGACATGATCCCCGCGTGTTATGACCCGGTGGCCCGCGCTCGGGAGCTCCTGTCGCAGGGCGTCTGCGCCTCGGTCGCCTTCCCGTCTCTGCCCAGGTTCGGTGGCGCCCTGTTCGCGTCCTTCAAGGACAAGGAGCTGGCCGCCGCCTGTGTCCGGGCCTGGAACGACTTCGTCCTCGACGAGTGGTGCCCCGCCGGTCCGCGCGGGCTCTACGTCCCCATGACGATCGCGCCCCTGTGGGACCCGCAGGCCGCCGCTGCCGAGCTGCGCCGCTGTGTCGCGAACGGTGCCAGGGCGATCTGCCTGCCGGAGAACCCCGCCCCGCTCGGCCTCCCGTCCTACTGGCAGGCCGACTGGGACCCGCTGTGGCAGGCAGTCACCGAGACGGGTGTGCCGGCGTGCATGCACATCGGCTCCAGCGGCCAGCTCTACATGGGCTCTGCCGACTCGTCCTTCGCGGTGCCGATCGCGACGATGGCCGTCGCCTCGTGGGTCTGCGCGGTCGACATCTCGATGAGCCCGGTCTTCGCGAAGTTCCCGGACGTGCAGATCGTGTGGTCCGAGGGCGGCGTCGGATGGGTGCCCGCGGCGCTCGAGCGAGCGGACCGCCAGTGGGAACGCCACCGCTACTGGTCGCATCTGCCGAACGACGTCCGGCCCAGCGAGGTGTTCAGGCGCAACTTCACCTTCTGCATGATCGAGGAGCCGTGGGGCCTGGAGCAGCGCGGCCAGGTCGGCGTCGACCGCATCGTCTGGGAGGCCGACTTCCCCCACGCGGACACGCCCTACCCCCACATCCAGAAGATCGTGACGGAGCTGTTCGCGGGCGTGTCCGCCGAAGACCGGGCCGCCATCACCCACCGCAACGCCGAGCGTCTCTTCGGCTGGGAGATGGCGGACCTGCCCGCCTGATGACCTGGACGGGGCCGCCCGTGGCCAGCGTCGGCGACGCTACGGGTCGGGCGGTCGGGCGGTCGGGCGGTCGCCTCAGCGTGAGCGCCGCTCGCGGAGCAGCTCGCCGTGGCGGGCCATGACCTCGGTCGTGGCCCGGCTCAGCTCGGCGGGCACCGCCGGCAGGACCGGTAGGCCATGCTCGCGGCTGGGTAGGGCGACCGTCGCCGCCCCGCGGGCCGTCTCCTCGTCGCGCTGGTTGCGCGCCCACACCGCGACGTCGACGAGGGCGCGCCCGTCCTCGACCCGCTTGCCCGTCACCTCGCCGCCGAGCACCTGGGCGTCGCCCTGGTAGTTGAACTTGCGGATCTCGTCGTGCTGGCGTTCGACCCAGCCGTCGTCACCCGCCCAGTCGGTGAGGAAGTGGTGCAGCCAGCACTCGCGCAGCACGCCGTAGTCGTAGGCGCGCGGGTTGCCGATCGCCTGCGCCCACGCGTTGTCCCAGTGGACGCGCTGCGCGACGTCGGGGACGCCGTACTCGTTCTTGACGTAGAACGCCGGGATGCGTTGCCGGTTCTCCCAGCCGCGGCGACCGGTCTTCAGCCCGTAGGGCACGAAGCCGTAGCCGCCGGCGTGGAAGATGACCATGTCCGTCGTGGTCAGCGGGCCCTTGGCCTTGGCTCCCATGGCCTGGCCGACCTCGACGTCCTCCCACCTGAGCCGGGCCCGCCCCTGGCGGGTCTCGGCCGCGTAGGTCTCGTCGAGGGCGGCGAGCTGCGCGTCGTCCCAGCTCGGCACGGGGATCTCCGCATACTTGCCCTTGTCCCGCGCCTTCTTCCGCTCGGTGTAGATCACGAGCGTGCGGTAGACGCCGACGACCTCCGCGCGCTGGTTGACCTTGATGTCGCGCAGGACCCGGATGACCGAGCTGCCGGCGAACTCCGACTGCTTGGTCTCCACCGACTCCAGGCCGGAGAGGCTGTAGAGGGTGTCACCCGGTCGCACCGGCCGGTACCAGGTCCAGGTACCGCCGGAGACGAAGGCGTGGATGCCCCGGTAGGAGCCGCCCTTGGCCAAGGGGTCCTTGTCGCCAAGCAGCGGCGCGTTGAGGACCGCAGCCATGATCGGTGGCGCGATCTGCCCGCCCCACCGGCTCGTCTCACCGTGACCCGGGTCGCAGAACAGCGGATTGTCGTCGCCGTAGCTGTGGGCGAAGTTGCGGATGGCCTCCGGGGTCGCGGTGGACAGGTACTCCTGCTGCCTGCTCGCCACGAGGCGCCCGAGCGCCGTCCGATCCTTCACGAGGTCCTCCTCGACGAAGACGCCGGAGGAGGCCCGCTCGAACTCTGCCTGTTGGTCGGTCGTCACGCTCATGGCTCGAGTGTCCCGACGTGCGGGTCCCGCGTGACCCTCCCGGGCGGGAAGGGCACTTTCACGCGGGCCATCAGACGATCTTCGCCGCGCGCAGCGCCGCGACATCCTGCGGACCGTGCCCGATCTCCGCGAGCAGCTCGTCGGTGTGCTGGCCGAGGGTGGGGGCGGGCCGGCGCAGCTCCCACGGCTGACCCTGGACGCGGACGGCCTCGCCGACGTAGGTGAAGGGCCCGGCCAGCGGGTGCTCGCCCTCGACGAGGATGCCGCGGGCGCGCACGTGCGGGTCGTCAAGCAGGTCGCGCAGGCGGTTGGCCCGGGTCAGCGGCACGTGGTGGGTGAGAGCGAGGGCGACCCACTCGTCGGCGTCGCGGGTGTGGAAGATCTTCTGAAGCTCCCGGCGCAGCTCGAGGAGGCCGAAGCCGAAGTCGACGGGCCCGGCGGGGTCGAGCCTGTCGATCAGGTCGACGCGGTCGACGGCCAGGCAGAAGCCGCGCCAGAACTTGGGCTCGGTGGCGCAGAACAGCAGGAACCGGCCGTCGCGCGCCTCGTAGAACTGGTAGAACGCCGACCCGCTGTCGCCTTGTTCGGTCCTCGGCATCGTCGCGTGGTCGGTGACCCGGTCGCGGTTGAGGTTGTAGGTGACGGCGATCCACGCCTGCGCGATGACCGCGTCGCTGGCGGCGGCGTCGAGGAAGCAGCCCTCGCCGGTCCGCTCGCGCTGGAACAGGGCGGCGGCGACGTGGAACGCGGCATGGACCGCTCCGGCGGCCGTGCCCTCGCCGCCGCTGGTGGTGCCTCCCAGGTAGTCGGGCGTCTGCACCTGGCGGACGAGCCCGTCCGGGCCCATCTCGACCGGCAGCGCGCCGGCCAGCGCGTTGGTCATCTGCCCGTGGGTCGGCATGCTGGCCAGCGGGCCCTCGCTGCCGTAGCCGGAGTACTGGCAGTAGACGATGTCGGGCTTCGCCGCTCGCTGCTGGGCGTAGCCGATCCCGAGCTTCGTACAGGCGTCGCCAGCGAAGCCGTCGACGAACACGTCCGCGGTGGACAGCAGCTCGTAGAAGAGCGCGCGGCCCTCGTCCCGGCGCAGGTCGAGGGTGATGCTGCGTTTGTTCTTGTTGACCTGGATGTGCGCGGGGCTGTGCTGCGGGGTGATCTGGCCGAGGAAGCCGCGCAGGTAGTCCCCTGTGCCGGGCGACTCAACCTTGATCACGTCGGCGCCGAGGTCGGCGAGCAGGGTGCCCAGGGTGTCGCCGTTGAACAGCATCGCGGATTCGAGGACGCGGACGCCTTCGAGTAGTCGACTCACTGCGCCCACACTTGCCCACCACCCGTCCGGTGTCGCGCAAACCCGGTTTGCGCCGCGGATGCGCCCAATCGCGGGCAGGCCACACCAGAATTGGCCAATGACTGTCCTTGACGCTGATCTCACCGTCCTGCCGAACCCGGGTCTGCTGATAGGTGACGGGCGGGTGTCAGACAGCAGCGAAGGCGAGTTCACCCACGTGTACGCGGCCACCGGGAAGCCGACTCGCGGCGTGTCGATGGCCGGCGCGGGTGAGGTCGACGCCGCGGTGCGGGCGGCCCGCGCCGCGCTGCCCGGCTGGCGCGCCACGCCGCTGGACCGGCGCCGCGAGCTACTGCTTGAGGCCGCCCGGCTGATCCGTCGCGAAGCTGCGACGATCGCGCAGCTCACGACGATCGACAACGGGACGCCGTCCATGATCGCCGCGAGCACGCCGCTGCTCGCGGCGGACCTCTTCACCTACAACGCCGGCTGGGCTGACAAGATCGGTGGAGAGGTCGTCGGGACCTGGCCGGTGCCGGCGCTGGACTACACCCTCGACGAGCCGTACGGCGTCGTCGGGGTGATCGTGCCGTGGAACGGACCGGTCGTCTCCGTCGGCCAGATCGTGGCTCCCGCGCTGGCCGCGGGCAACTGCGTGGTGCTCAAGCCGTCGGAGCTCGCGCCCTGGGGCTGCCTGCGCATCGGAGAGCTGCTTCTGGAGGCCGGCTTCCCGCCCGGCGTGATCAACGTGGTGCCCGGTGGACCAGCCGGTGGGCAGGCACTGGTCAGCCATCCCGACGTCGACAAGATCCACTTCACTGGCGGCGGTCAGACGGCCAAGCGCATCCTCGCCTCGGCGTTGGAGACGCTCAAGCCGGTGGGACTCGAGCTCGGAGGCAAGTCCGCGAACCTCGTCTTCGAGGACGCCGACCTCGTCGCGGCCGCGCAGCAGGCCATGACGGGAGCGGTCCTGCTCTCGGGCCAGGGCTGCATTCTCGGCACCCGGATCCTGGTGCAGCGCAGCATCCACGACGCGTTCCTCGCAACACTGGCCGCGATCCTCGGTCAGATCCCGGTGGGGGACCCGAGCGCGGCGACGTCGGTCATGGGGCCGGTGGTCAGCGAGGGCGCCGCCGATCGGATCCTGGGGATGGTGGCCACCGCGCAGAAGGAGGGCAATCGTCTGCTCACCGGCGGCGAGCGCCTCGGCGGCGATCTCGCCGACGGGTGGTTCATCGGACCGACAGTCCTCGCCGACGTCGCGCCGACCGACTTCATCGCGCAGAACGAGGTCTTCGGTCCCGTGCTCGCCGTGACGCCCTTCGACACGGAGGCGGACGCCGTGGCGATCGCCAACGCGACTCCCTACGGGCTGGCCGCCTACGTCCAGACCGACGACCTGCGCCGCGCCCACCGCGTCTGCGCGGCGCTCGAGGCGGGCAACATCTGGGTCAACGGCTTCCTCGGTATCCCCCCGGGAGCGCCCTTCGGCGGCGTGAAGCAGAGCGGCCAGGGTCGACTGGGCGGAATCCACGCGATCCGGGAGTTCACGCGGCCGAAGAACGTCTGGATGGCGCTGTAGCCAGGTCGGTCCACCCTGGTGACCAGGGTTCCCTGGTGACCAGGGTTCCCGGGTGACCAGGGTTCCCGGGTCACCAGGGTTGGAGCCTGCCGACCAGAGTTGGAGCTCAGGGTTCAGGTGCGGGAGACCGCCGAGGTGGTCTCGTGGGAGGCCCGGGTGCCGAGGTAGGCCGCGGCCACCACGGGATCGGACCTGATCTCGCTCGGGGTTCCCTCGGCGATCTCACGACCGAACTCGAGCACGAGCACCCGGTCGGCGGTGCGCATGACCATGGCGACGTCGTGCTCGATGAGCAGCACGCCGATTCCGCGCTCGTCGGCGAGCCGGCGCAGCAGCTCACCGAGGGCGCGCGACTCGTCCTCGTCGAGCCCGGCGGCCGGTTCGTCGAGGAGCAGCACCGACGGTTCGGTCGCCAGCGAGCGGGCGATCGCGACCGAGCGGCGCTGACCATAGGACAGGCTCTCGGCCTTGACGTCGAGCACGTCTTCCAGTCCCATGTCCCGAACCGCCCGCGCCACCCCCGCCGGCAGCTGGTCGTCGCCGGGGCGGACGAGGTCGCGCAACCAGGCCAGCCGGTCGTGCGAGTCAGCCGCCGCGAGCAGGTTCTCCCGGACGGTCATGTCGTCGAAGAGCTCAAGGGACTGGAAGGAGCGGCACAGTCCTTCCCGGGCGCGCAGGTGCGGGCTGAGCGTGCCGATGTCGCGGCCGCCCAGGGAGACCGATCCTGCGGCCGGCTGGGCGTAGCCCGTCACCGCGTCGATCAGTGTCGTCTTGCCGGCGCCGTTCGGTCCGAGGATCCCGATCACGGTGGCCGGTGGGACCGTGAGGTCGACGTTGTCGAGCGCGACGACACCACCGAAGCGAACCGTGACGTTGCGGATCTCCAGTGCTCTGGCCGGGACGGTGCCTGCGTCCCCCGGGTCGCCCAGCGGTACGGACGTCCTGCTCGACGTCCTGCTCGGCGTCCTGCTCGACGTCACGACGCGGTTCCGGAGCTGACGGGCGACGGCGATGTTGCGTCCCGCCAGCCCGTCCGGCGCGCTCAGGAGCAGCAGGAGCAGCAGGACGCCGCCGACGAGCGGGAGGTACTCCTCGACGCTGCCGAACGCCTTGGAGAGCACGAGAGCTCCGACGCCCGCGGCGGCGATCGTCGAGCCGTAGAGCGGCCCCGAGACGTAGCCGATACCACCGATGACGGCGAGGGTCAGGATCGTGATCGAGGTGAAGGGGTCGAACAGCGTCGTGTACTGGATGGCGGAGAAGCTGAACGCGTAGAGGATGCCACCGAACCCCGCTATCGCGGCGCCGAGGCTGAACGCGTAGAGCTTCGACTGGATGACCGAGATGCCCAGCGATGCCGCCGCCCGTTCGTTGGCGCGCACCACGAGCAGCCGCCGGCCGCTGCGTCCGCGGCGGAGGTTGGCCACGGCCACCGCGACCACCGCGAACGAGATCACGCACAACGCCGCGTAGTTGCCGGGGTGGAGCACCGGGTCGATCGGGATGCCGAGCAGGGTCTGGGGTGCGATGGGCGTCCCGCGGTTGCGCCCGGTGAAGTCGGTGCTGTTGAACAGCAGCGACCAGGAGGCGAAGCCGAGGCCGAGGGTGACGACGGCGAGGTTCACGCCGCGGGTGCGCAGTGCGGGCAGGCCGAAGACGAAGCCGACCGCGACCGCCGTCGCGACGCCCAGCGGCACGGCCGCCTCGAAGGGCCAGCCGTGGTTGGACACCAGCCGCCCGGCGGCGAAGGCACCCACCCCGCCCAGCGCGAACTGGGCGAGGGACAGCTGCCCCGCGTACCCGGTCACGACGACGACGCTCAGAGCGATCATGGCGGCGGACATCGAGCTGACCAGCGCCACGTTCCAGTCGGTCGGCAGGACAGTGGCCGCGAGTACGGCCAGGACGGCGGCGAGCCCGAGCGCGTACAGGGGAGAGCGGACCGCGGCGCCCACCGCAGGCAGGCGGTCAGCGGTGCTCCCGCGGACGGGAAGCCCCTGGCCGCGGACGACGAGCACCAGCACGATGACGAGGAAGGGGACGGAGTCGGGAACGCCGGTCGTCTGCACGTAGTGCGTGCACTCGCTCTGGATGACGCCGATCAGCAGCCCGCCGACGAGCACCAACGGGTAGGAGCGGAATCCGCCGAGCAGCGCCGCCGCCAGCGCCGCGATGATCGTGAACGCCAGTGAGTTGGCGGAGAGGTAGTCGCCGGTGAGCGAGGGGAAGAAGGCGCCTGCCAGCCCGGCGAGGGCGCCCCCCAGCGCCCACGTGCCGCAGGCCAGCGCGTCCGGGGAGAACCCAAGCGCCGCCGCGGCGCGCTGGTTGGCGGCCGCGGCGGAGACGGCGAGCCCCAGCCTCGTCCGCGAGCTGAGGACGGTGAGGACGGTGGTGACTGCGACGGCGATGCCGGCCAGCCAGAAGGACTGCTGTCCGACGATCACAGAGCCGAGGTGGACGGGCTCTTCTGGGAGGGTTGTGGCCACGCTGAGCTGCTGCCCGGTGTAACGGATGGTCACGGACTGCTGGATGATGCTCAGCACACCGAGAGTGGCGATCACCCGGACGAGGGGGCTGCGGGCGCGCAGCGGTCGCATGAGCAGGAGGTGGACCAGCACCCCGACGGCTGCGAGCAGGATCGCGGCGATTGCCACGGCGGGGAGCGCGGGCATCCCCTGGTTCTCCCGCAGCTCGTGCACGACGTAGGCGCCCAGCAGGGCGAACGAGCCCTGGGCGAAGTTGATCGTACCGCTGCCGCGGTAGACGAGGACGAGACCGATGCCGAGCAGGGCGATGAGCGCTCCACCGCCCAGGCCCAGGAACCCGAACTGCGCGAAGACGGTCATACGGCTTCCGCTCCCAGATAGGCCCTGGCGATGTCGTCGGCGCGGGTCAGCAGGGTCGCGGCGGTGTCGGTGAGGGCTATCCGCCCGTCCGCGAGCACGTAGGCGCGATCGGCTGCTTCCAGCGCCAGCGCGACGTGCTGCTCCACGAGCAGCACCGCGGCACCGTCCTGCGCGGCATTGCGTATCGCGGCCAGGAGCCGCTCGACCACCAGGGGGGCGAGACCGAGGCTGAGCTCGTCCGCGAGCAGGACGCGGGGGCGGCCGGCGAGGATCCGGGCGAGTGCCAGCATCTGCTGCTGGCCGCCGGAGAGGAGTCCGGCCCGCTTGGACAGGTGCGGTTCGAGCTCGGGGAAGAACGCGAGTGCCCGTCTCGGATCGCCCTGCCCGAGCTTCAGGTTCTCGTGTCCGGTGAGATCCATGAACACACACCGCTCCTCGGTCAGCAGGCCGAGGCCACGCCGGGCCCGCTGGTGCAGGCGACGGCGACGGGCGTCACCCGCGACCGACACCGTCCCGCCCTGCGGGGTGAGGTCACCCGCGATCGTGAGCAACGTGGTGGTCTTGCCGGCGCCGTTGCGGCCGAGGAGGGCGACGACCTCGCCGGGGTGGACCTCCAGGTCGAGGTCACGGACGACCGGAACACCATGGAATCCGACGGTGAGTCCGCTGACCAGGACTGCCGGCGATGACATAGGGCTCCTTCACGACGGCTGGCCGTGGGTGCGCAAGCGCCTGAGACTCACTCCCGCACCCACGGCCACGCGGTGGGTCAGCCCGTCAGGGCTGACTTGTAGTCGACGAACGTGCCGTCCTGCACGAGGGCGCCGTTCCTGATGTCGACGCCGATCAGCGAGGTGTCGAACAGCCGCGCGAGCGCGGGCACCGGGAACGGCTTGGTGAAGTCCACCGGCGGGGTGAACCCGCCGGTGTCCAGGTTCGAGGTCTTGTCCAGGGCCTCCTTGAAGGAGGCCGCGTCGACGGTGGTGAGACCGGCCGCGACCTTGGCGAACACCACGCCCGACACCCACGCGTTGAGGTTTTCGGGGACGGTGAGGTCGACGTCGGACTTGCCCTCCGCCGCGAGTTCGCGCTTCATGGCGGCCCAGACGGGGTCGGTCGCGAGGGGAAAGCTGGACACGGTGTACGAGCCCTCGAGCTGGGTCTTGAACTTGGTCAACGACTCCGAGCCGACGCCGCCGGCGGGGGCGAAGATCGTTTGCTTGACTCCGAGGCTCGTAGCTTTGGCGAGGTACTGGTTCAGGGCCTGCTCGGGCAGGATGCTGATGATGCAGTCGGCGTCTTTCGCGTTGCTGACCGTGCTGCTGAAGTCCGTCGTCGTGACGGGCACCTTGACGGTCTTGCTGATTGTCTTCTTCGACGCCCCGAGGCCCGCCGCGACGAACGGCGCGAGACCGGCCGCCGCCGGCAGGTCGTAGGTGACGACGTCAGTCGTGGCGCACCGCTGGCCGGCCTTCGTGCCGAGCGCGGCGAAACCGATCGGCCCGGGGACGAGCGGGTAGGAGTCCGTGCTCGAGTATTCGCTGCCCGAAATCGCATTGGCCGCCAGGTAGGGAATCTTCGCCGCGTCGAGAATCGGCAGGATCGAGTCGGCGAACTGACTGAACGAGCCGAGCACGGCGACGGCCTTGTCGGTCACGGCCTGGCGGGCGCAGGTGCCGGCGGTGTTGGGGTCGTTCTTGTCGTTGCAGGATTCCACCCTCAGCGGGTGGCCGGCAATGCCGCCCGCGGCGTTCGTCACTTTGGCGAACGCTTCGAGCACGGTGGGGATGTCCGGGAAGTTCGCGCCGGACGTTCCCGACGGAGTGATGGTGAGGATGGTGATCGGCGTCCCGGTCGCGGTGCTGCCTGCCGAGGCTCCCGTGCCCGCCGAGGTCGTGCGGGTGGAGTCGGTCGTTGACGACGTCGAACTGCCGCAGGCCGCCGCCGCGAGGGCGACAGCCATGACTAACGTGGCGCCACGGATGGTCCCGATCCTCACGCGCACCGTGGTTCTCCTTCCGCCGCTCGAAGCTGGATGCGCCGGCCGGATGGCAGCGCCGCCGAGCGAACGCGCTGACCGTATTGCGTCCGGTGTGACCTCGGTCATGCTCGGCAGCAGCAGAAATCGCGTTCTCACGTCGAGCGTCCGGAAAATCGGACAGATCGTCCGCGGCGCCGGGGTGGGGCCATGAGGCTAGAAGACGAGCACCGGCTTGACGGTGACGCCGGCGACCGAGTCGGCTACCGCCCGGTTGATGTCGGCGAACGGATAGCTGGTGATGAGCTCTTCGAGCGGTAGCCGGCCCTCGGCGTGCAGCGCCACGAGCTGGGGCAGGAACTCGCGGGGGTCGGCATCACCCTCGATGCAACCCCGTAGCGTCTTGCCGCCGCTGATGATGTCGATGATGTCGACTGACACGTCCGGCCGGCCCAGACCCACCGCGACCAGCGTGCCCCCCGAACCGACTGCCTTCATGGCCTGCGCGAGGACCGTGGGGACCCCCGTGGTGTCCAGGGCGTGCGTGACGCCACCGGCGGTGTGGTCCCTGATCGCCTCGACCGGATCGTCCACACCGGGGTCGATCGTCACGGTCGCGCCCAGCTTGGCCGCCAGTGCCCGCCGCCCGGCCACCGGATCGACGGCGATGATCGTGCGCACTCCGCTCGCCCGTGCGCCGAGCAGGCCGGCCAGGCCCACACTGCCCGCCCCGAAGACCGCGAAGGACGAGGTCTCGTCCGGCTTGAGGACGTTCAGCACGCTGCCGACGCCCGTCTGGACACCACATCCGAGCGGCGCCAGAACGGTCAGGTCCACACCCGGCTCCACTACGACGATGTTGTCGACCGTGGTCAGGCAGTGGCTCGCGAAGCTGGACTGGCCGAAGAAGCAGCCCCGTACCGGCGAACCGTCGAGCGACAGCGGTGTCGAGCCGTCCGCCCGCCCGCCGGAGGTGTTGAGGAGAGCGAACTGCTCGCAGTAGGCTGGCCGACCGGCACGGCAGCGCCGGCACCGGCCGCAGCGCCGGTAGCTGAGCAGGACCGTGTCGCCGGGGCGGATGCCGGGGACGCCGGCACCCACCTCCGCGACGACGCCGGCGCCTTCGTGACCCAGCACGATCGGGCCGTACTCGATCGGCCACGCGGCCTTGACGGCCAGATCCGTGTGGCATATCCCGCTCGCCAGCGTGCGGATCAGCACCTCGCCCTCGCCGGGTGCGGCGAGGTCGAGGGTCTCGATGCGAAACGGGCTGTCCGGTTCGCGGGAGAGCGCGGCGGTGATCTGCACGGTCGTCTCCCCGGTCACGCCGGCCGGGCTGGCACGAAGATCGACTTTACGTCGAGGTAGGCGTCCAGACCCTCCGGCCCGTACTCTTTCCCGACGCCGCTGGCCTTCCAGCCCCCGAAGGGTGACCCCGGATCCAGCGTCCACATGTTCAGCCCGATGCTTCCGGTCTGAATCTGTCGGGCGACGCCGAGAGCCCGGTCCGGGTCGGCGCTCCACACGCTGCCGGCCAGTCCGTAGTCCGAGTCGTTGGCGATGTCGACGGCGTCGGCGACCGTGTCATACGGGATCACGCAGACGACCGGTCCGAAGATTTCTTCCCGGGCGACGGTCATGGCGTTGTCGACGTCGGCGAACACGGTCGGCTCGACGAACCAGCCGCGCTCCTGCCCGGGGGGACGGCCGCCGCCGGCCACCAGCCGGGCGCCTTCGCTCCGCCCGGTCGCGATGTATCCCTCGACCCGGTCACGCTGGCGCGAGCTGACCAGCGGTCCCATCGTCGTGGTGGTGTCGAGCGGGTTGCCGAGCACGAAGGAGCGGGCGAGGCCCGCCAGGCCGTCGACCACCGCGTCGTACAGGTTGCGGGGAGCGAGGACCCGGGAGTTGAGGAAGCAGGACTGTCCGGCGTTGGCGAAGGACAGGAAGCCCAGACCCTGCATCACCGCGGGCAGGTCTGCGTCGTTCAGTACGACGGCCGCGGACTTCCCGCCCAGTTCGAGGGTGACCGGTTTGAGCGCCGTCCCGCAGATGCCCCCGATGATCCGGCCGGCGGCGGTCGAGCCGGTGAAGGAGACCTTGTCGATGCCGGCATGCCTGACCAGCAGGTCTCCGGTCTGCCGGCCGCCGGTGATCAGGTTGACGACGCCCGCGGGCAGGCCCGCGTCCTCGATTGCCTCCATGAGGTAGGCGGCATCCAGCGACGTCTCCGGGGCGGGCTTGAGCACCACGGTGCAGCCGGCGGCCAGCGCCGGCCCGAGCTTCATCGCGGTAAGTCCGAGGGGGTAGTTCCACGGCACGATCACCGCGACGGTCCCGACCGGGCGCCGTTGCAGGCGCACCGTGCCGGGATAGGCCAGTGCCGGGCGCTCCTGGTCGGCGAAGCCACCGCGCGCCAGCGCCGCGTAGTACCGCAGTGTGCCAGCCACGGCGTGGACGTTGGCGGAGGTGGACAACGCCAGCGGCATGCCGTTCTGCCGGGAGACGATCTCACTGATCTGCTTCGAGCGCCGTTCGATCGCCTCGGCAAGCCGCTCAAGCAGGTCGGCCCGCTCGACGGCCGGAGTTGCCTCCCACGCTGGCTGGGCCGCCCTGGCGGCGGCCACCGCCAGGTCCACCTCCTTGGCGCCCGCCTCAGGCAGGTCACCAAGCCGCTGCCCGGTGGCGGCCTCGATGATCGGGGTAGTCGTCTCCGACAGGGGTGTCGTCCACTGTCCGTCGATGTAGAAGCAGCCGAAGTGACGGCTCATACCAGGCCTCCCTGCAAGAATGTGACCACCTGAGGTGGCGGACCCGGAATCAGCGGACTTCCTCAGTCGCGCGCCTCGTTGCCGGCGAGCCTGCGAATTCCGCCGTGAACCAGCCGCCAGCGCGAAACGCCTCGGCGGGTAACGGTGTTTGCGCGCCAGCATGGCACGGACCGGGCGCAGTTGAACATGCCTGATGCCGCAATGGGCACATGTGCGCGCCGGCAATGTGTCGCGCCGGCAATGTGCGCGCACCAGGCATATCCCAGGCATATCCCAGGCCCCACCGGTGACGTTGCCGAGGTCGGCACGCGTTGTTGGCCGACTTCGACATGTACGCGCAGCCCGACTCCGTGCCATCTTCGGACTGCGTCGGGGCAAATGTCGTGGCACTCCTCGACGTCCGTGGGCAGAAGGAGGGCGGAAAGTGGCCAGCGGTCCGCTTGCGGGCGTTCGCGTCGTCGACATGGCGGACGGGATCGGCGAGTTCTGCGGTCGCTACCTCGCCGACCTGGGTGCGGACGTGATCCGTGTCGAGCCGCCGGGTGGTGCCCCCTCCCGACGGCAGGCGCCGCTGCACGACGGCGTCAGCCTCCACTTCGTGGCGAACAACGCGAACAAGCGCGGAGTCACGCTCGACCTGACCTCGACGTCCGGCCGGGACGCGCTCCTGGCCCTGCTCGGCACCGCGGACATCTTCATCGAGAGCACGTGTCCGGGCACGTTCACGGAGTTGGGTCTTGGTCTGGATCGGCTGCGTGCCGTGCTGCCCGCCCTGGTGGTCGTGTCGATCACCGAGTTCGGGCAGACCGGGCCGTACCGCGACTGGGTGGCGACGGACTGGGTACATCTGGCCATGAGTGGCGTGTTGTCCCGGTCCGGCATACCCGGCTTGGCGCCCCTCCTGCCGCCGGAGGGGTTGGTGTATTCCTCGGCCGCCATTCAAGCGGCGTGGGCGGCGCTGCTCGCGTACAGCAGCCGACTGGACACCGGCTTTGGTGATCACGTCGACTGTTCCGTCTACGAGACGATCGTGCAGGTCCTCGACCCGGGCTTCGGGATCGGCGGCACGGCGTCTCGGGGAGTACCCGCGGCGAGCCTGCCGCGGGGGCGACCCGACGCCCGTCACCTCTACCCGATCTTTCGGTGCGCCGACGGGTACGTGCGCATCTGCCTGCTCGCCAAGCGGCAATGGCGGGCCATGTTCGGCTGGCTGGGTGAGCCGGCCGAGTTCGCCGGGCCGGCCTTCGACGGCTTGGGCGCGCGGTTCGCGGCTGCGCCCCGCCTCTACCGGCTCATCGGGCAGTTGTTCGCCGAGGCGACCCGCGACGAGCTCGTCGCCGAGGGTCAGCGTCGGGGGGTGCCCATCGCCGCCCTACTGGACGCGGCCGAGGTCCTCACCAGTGAGCATTTCAGCACCCGCGACGCGTTCGTGACGGTGGAGATCGCACCCGGGGTGCGTGGCCGGATGCCGAACGGACTGGTCGAACTGGACGGCATCCGGGCCGGCATCCGGTGTCCCGCCCCGGCGCCCGGTGCGGGCGACGACATCGTGCTCGCCGCGCTCGCAGTCGCCGACCGTCCCACCATGCCCACGCCCACGCCCACGCCGACAACGCCGAGCGGTGCTGGGGACGCGCCCGCGCGGGCCCACCGTCCACTGCAGGGTGTACGCGTCCTCGACCTCGGGGTGATCGTCGTCGGCGCCGAGCTGGGACGGCTGTTCGCCGACCAGGGCGCGGAGGTCATCAAGATTGAGAACCGGGCCTTCCCCGACGGGAGCCGGCAGTCACGGGACGGCGCGACGATGTCCCCGTCCTTCGCCTGGGGCCACCGCAACAAGCTCAGCCTCGGTCTCGACCTGCGCAGCCCGCAGGGCGTGGCGGTCTTCAAGCGTCTCGCCGCCACGGCCGACGTCGTACTGTCCAACTTCAAGCCGGGCACGATGGAGTCCCTGGGGCTCGGCGACCAGAGCCTACGCACGATCAACCCACGGCTGATCGTGGTGGACAGCAGCGCCTTCGGCTCGTCCGGACCGTGGAGCCCCCGCATGGGGTACGGCCCGCTCGTTCGCGCGGCCACCGCGATCACGGGACTGTGGCGCTACCCGGATGTGCCGGACAGCTTCAGCGACAGCAGCACCATCTATCCCGACCACGTCGCGGCCCGAGTGGGCGCCGTGGCGGTGCTGGCAACCCTCCTCGCCCGCCGCCGGTCCGGTATCGGTGGCACGGTGAGCTTCGCCCAGGCCGAGACCATCCTCACCCAGCTTTCCGCCCAGTTCCTGTGCGAGTCGCTGGCTCCCGGATCCCTGGCGGCGCGAGGCGATGTCGGCGGACACGACGCGCCGTACGGCGTCTACCCGTGTGCCGGCGACGACGAATGGTGCGTGCTGACGATCCGGGGAGACGAGGACTGGCGTCGCCTGTGCCGGGCCATCGGGCGACCGGAGCTGTGCGACGACCCGCGCCTGGCGAGCGCCGCAGGCCGACGCCGGCACCGCGTCGAGGTGGAGCAGGCGGTGACCGCCTGGACGGCGGTCCACCCACCGCGCGAGGTCATGAGCCGCCTTCAGCACGCGGGTGTGCCCGCGGGGATGATGCAGCGGGTCGCGGACCTGCCGGACGACCCGCACCTCGCGGCACGCGGTTTCTTCCGCCAGTTGGCCCAGCCACAGCTTCCAGAGCCGATACTGACCGAGAACGGCCCGGCGGTGTTCACCGGGATCGCCGATCCGCAGTTGCGGCCGGCGCCGTTGCAGGGCGAGCACACCCGGGAGATCTGCGCCAAGCTGCTCGGGCTGTCCGACTGCGACATCGATGCGCTGGTGGCGGCGGGCGTACTGGAGGAGCCGAAGTGACTGGGCCGGTAGTGCTGGTGGAGCGCCGTGACCACACGATGGTGATCACGCTCAACCGGCCCGAGGCACGCAACGCGGTGAACCTGGAGTCCACCACTCTCGTCGGCGAGGCTCTCGAGGCGGCGGAGCACGACCGGGAGGTGCGGGCGGTCGTGGTGACGGGCGCGGGCGACACGGCGTTCTGCGCCGGCATCGACCTCAAGGCGGTCGCCCGCGGCGAGCGGACGTCCCCCGCGGGTCGCCGGCACTGGGGATTCGCCGGCTACGTGTCCCACCCGATCAGCAAGCCGACGATAGCCGCGGTGAACGGCTTCGCACTCGGTGGCGGCACCGAGATCGTCCTTGCGAGCGACCTGGCCGTGGCGGCGCAGACCGCGCAGTTCGGCCTGCCGGAGGTCAGCCGGGGCATCGTCGCCGCCGCCGGCGGGGCCTTCCGGCTGTCAGCACAGATCCCACCCAAGGTCGCCATGGAGATGATCCTGACCGGGAAGCCGGTGGACGCGGCCACCGCGTTGCGTCTGGGCCTGGTCAACCGGGTGGTGCCGACGGCGTCGGTCCTCGACGAGGCCCTTGCCCTGGCCGATCTGATCTGCCGCAACGCGCCCCTGGCGGTCCAGGCCAGCAAGCGGATCGCGGCGGGCATCATCGACGGCGGCATCGCATCCGAGGATGCGGCCTGGGCGCGCACCGCCGCGGAGATTGCGGCCCTGATGCGCTCCGAGGACGCCCGGGAGGGCCTGCGCGCCTTCGCGGAGAAGCGACCTCCGGTATGGCAGGCGCGATGAGCGGGGCTGGCGCGGCGGTCACGTGGTCGATGACGGGGTGACCGGCCGCGGCGGGCGGGATCGCCGGCCCCAACACGCTGTACGCGCTGGCCGCCCGCGGTAGCGATGGACCGGGGCACGGCCGCCCTGGTATGTCCGTCAGCTATGGACATCCAGCAACTGCGCTGTTTCGTGGCGGTCGCGGAAGAGCTGCACTTCGGGCGCGCAGCCGACCGGCTGCACCTCACTGCCTCGCCGCTGAGCCGACGCATCCGCGAGTTGGAGCGGGAGCTGGGTGAGGAGCTCTTCGTGCGCGGCTATCACCAGGTCAGGCTGACGCGTTCGGGGCGGGATCTTCTAGAGCCCGCAGCCGACGTCGTGCGGCGCTTCGATGCCCTGCGGGCACAGCGGCCTGACCGGACCGCCCGGCCGGCGCGCGACATCGGTGCGGCACCGGTGCTGACGCCGAGCGTCGTGGATCTCGTGCTCGGCACCTTCAAACGGCTCTATCCCGACATCGAGTTACCGATCACGCTCGAACGGTCGGCCGTGCTGATGGACATGTTGTGCGCACGGAAGATCGATCTCGCGGTCGTGCACCTCCCGGTGACCGACCCGGGCCTGCGCGGGCTGGAGCTGGCCCGGTATCGCTACGCGGTGGCTACACGCAGCGATGACGAACTGGCGAGCCGAAGCCGGCTGCGGCTGGCCGACCTGACCGAACGGGAGATGCTGATGCCATCGTCGAAGCTGCAACCGCTCGCCATGAAAAACCTGCGTGATTTCCTCGTCCGGGCCGGAATCAGGCACCTGAACGAACTGCCACACGCCGACTCGATTCACCTCGCGGCCCGGGTGATCCGTACGCGGAGCATCACGCTGGTCGCCGCGGACCCGGACAATCCCAGCACGCGTAACTTCGCCGGACCCGACTTCGCGCTTGTCCCACTCGACGAGCCGGATCTTCATTTCGCCGCCGGAGTCGCGTGGCGGGCCGACGACGAGTCCGCCGACCCCATACTCGCCCGCGTGATAGAGACCCTGCGCACCGGCCGGGGCGCGACGCCACTCGTCATATAAGGGTCTGTTGCGGTAAGAGCGCCCGGCTTCACTCAAGGTCGTCGCGTAGCAGGTCCATGAGGAGCCCGTCGTGGAAGCGGCCGTCTGGTCCGCGTTCGTAGCGGCGCATGATGCCGACGGGACGAAAGCCGACCTTCTCGTAGCAGCGGATGGCCCGGGTGTTGGTGGCCGCCGGGTCGATCGTGAGCCGATGATGCCCCCGCTGTTCGCACAGGAAACGGGCCACGAGTCTGACCGCCGTCGTCCCCACGCCACGGTCCTGGAACCGGCTGCTGAGGTAGATGTCGATGCCCGCGTGGCGGTACTGCGGGTCGTTCTCCTCGCAGTACTGGATGCCACCGGCGACCTGGCCGTCCACCTCGATCACGAGTAGGACGGTGCCGCTGGTGCCGAGCAGGTCGGCTGTCACCTCGTCGGTCGTCACCTCGTCGGCGGACGCCGGTTGCCCCCACCAGCGCGCCACCGACTCTTCGGTGAGGATCGCACCCAACGCGGCGACGTCCGTGGGGCGGCCAGGACGGACCGTGACACCGTCACCAGCAAGCAGCGGACGCGTTTCCACCGGCTTCCCTCCGATCCGAGGCCCTCTCAAAGGTGATACCACTCAAAACTCCACGGTGACGCCGCACCGGACGGCGTCGTCCACTGGAACAGGCCTCGCTGGAATGGCCGCCACATCGACTGCCCGTGGTCAGCGTCGTGGGCTCCGTCGGTGACCACGGGCGCACCCGGCACCCGGGTTACGCTGATCGTCGCAGGGCGGTTCCGGTGAGCAGTCGGTGAGCAACGGGGGCGGTTGTGGACGAGCCACAGGGACCGGGGCGGTGACCCAGCTGAGCAACGCCCAGCTCGTGGACGGTGTCCAGCCCGTGGACGGTGCCTTGCGTGCCTGGGCGGTCGCGCATGCCCGCACCGTGGGCCGCACGGGTGATCCGTCGGGGATGCCGTCCCGGCCGGACGGTGCGCGGCCGGCCGGGCCGGGTCCGCGGTGGGACGAGCCGTGGGGGCCGGGTGACGTCGTGGTCACCGAACCACCGGCCACCCTGACCGGCCACACCGGCCGGGTCTTGTCGGTGGGGTGGGCGGCCGGCCCCGACGGCCGGCTACTACTCGCCTCAGGCAGCGCCGACGCCACGGTGCGGATCTGGGATCCGCACCGTGGCCACCTCCTGCACACCCTGACCGGTCACACCGGCGAGGTCGGGTCGGTGGGGTGGGCGGCCGGCCCCGACGGCCGGCTGCTACTCGCCTCCGGCAGCGCCGACGCCACGGTGCGGGTCTGGGATCCGACCACCGGCCACCTCCTGCACACCCTGACCGGCCACACCGGCCCGGTCTGGTCGGTGGGGTGGGCGGCCGGCCCCGACGGCCGGCTACTACTGGCCTCAGGCGGCTACGACGCCACGGTGCGGATCTGGGATCCGAC